>NZ_JBHWGV010000014.1:4884-16097 GCF_042732955.1 Kitasatospora sp. NPDC059747
CGGGGGGGGGCCGCGCCCGGCGGGGCCCCGCCCCGGCCGGCCGCTGAGGGCCCCGTCGCGGGGGGGGGGCGGGGGCCCCCCCCCCCCCCCCCCCCTCTCCGGGACGTTAGAGCAGGCCGATCAGCCCGCCGCCTCGACGCTCTCACCGGGTGGGCGTCCGCTCACCCGTTCGGACTCAAGGGCGGACTGGAGGATCACCACCGCGGCGGCCTGGTCGACCACCGAGCGCCCCTTCTTCGCCTTGACGCCGGAGGCCCGCAGCCCGTGGGTCGCGGTGACGGTGGACATCCGCTCGTCGACCAGCCGGACCGGCACCGGGTAGACCCGGTTGGCCAGCCGCGCCGCGTACGCGCGGACCTTCTCCGCCGCCGGGCCCTCCTTGCCGCTGAGCGAGCGCGGCAGCCCGACGACCACCTCGATCGCGCCGTACTCGTCGACGATCGCGGCGATCCTGGCCTGCGACTTCACGCCGGCCGGGACGGTCTCCACCGGGGTGGCGAGCACCCCGTCGGGGTCGCAGGACGCGACCCCGATCCGGGCGTCACCGACGTCGACGGCGATCCGCCGCCCACGCCTGAAGGGCCTCTCCTCGAACTCCATCAGGAGGCGCGCTCCGCGACCAGGCCGCGCACCGCGGCGATGGCCTCGCCGACCGCGGCCGGGTTGGACCCGCCGCCCTGGGCGACGTCGTCCTTGCCGCCACCGCCGCCGCCGAGGGTCTTGGCGGCGACGCGGACGAGCTCGCCGGCCTTGATGCCGCGGCCGCGGGCGTCCTCGTTGGTGGCGATCACGGTCAGCGGGCGGTCGTTCGCCACGGTGAAGGCGGCGACCACGGCCGGGCGCGAGCCGAGGCGGCCGCGCACGTCCAGGACCAGCTTGCGCAGCTCGTCCGCGCCGACCCCGTCGGCGACCCGGGCGGCCACCACGGAGATGCCGTGCACGTCCTCGGCCGAGTCGGCCAGGCCCGCCGCGGCGGCCAGCACCTTCTCGGCGCGGAAGCGCTCGATCTCCTTCTCGGCGTCCTTGAGCTTGGTGAGCATGCCCGAGATCTTCTCCGGCAGCTCCTCCGGGCGGCCCTTGACCAGCTCGGTGAGCTGGGAGACCACGGTGTGCTCGCGGGCCAGGAACTTGTACGCGTCGACGCCGACCAGCGCCTCGACGCGGCGCACGCCGGAGCCGATCGAGGACTCGCCGAGCAGCTTCACCAGGCCCAGCTGGGCGGTGTTGCCGACGTGGGTGCCACCGCACAGCTCCTTGGAGAAGTCGCCGATGGTGACGACCCGGACCTCGTCGCCGTACTTCTCGCCGAACATCGCGATGGCACCGGCCTTGCGGGCCTGGTCCATCGTCATGACCTCGGCGGTGACCTCCAGCTCGCGGGTCAGCACGTCGTTGATCTTCTGCTCGACGTCGGTCAGCACGCTGCCCGGCACGGCGGCCGGCGAGCCGAAGTCGAAGCGGAAGCGGCCCGGGGCGTTCTCGGAGCCGGCCTGGGCGGCCGTCGGGCCGAGCGCGTCGCGCAGCGCCTGGTGGGTCAGGTGGGTGGCCGAGTGGGCGCGGGCGATCGCGCGGCGGCGGTCGGTGTCGATCGTGGCGTACGCGGACGCGCCGAGCACGACCTCGCCGAACAGCACCCCGCCGGAGTGGACGATCACGCCCGGGACGGGCTGCTGCACGTCGCGGATCTCGACGACCGCGCCGGACTCCAGCCGGATCCGGCCGTGGTCGGCGAGCTGGCCGCCGCCCTCGGCGTAGAACGGGGTGCGGTCGAGGATGATCTCGACCTCGTCGCCCTCGGAGGCGGCCGGCGACGGGACGCCGTCCACCAGCAGGCCGACCACGGTGGCCTCGCCCTCGGTGAGGGTGTAGCCGGTGAACAGGCTCGCGCCGGACTTGTCGGCGACCTCGCGGTACGCGGCGACGTCGGCGTGGCCCATCTTCTTGGCCTTGGCGTCCGCCTTGGCGCGGTCCCGCTGCTCCTGCATCAGGCGGCGGAAGCCGGCCTCGTCGACCTGGAGGCCCTGCTCCTCGGCCATCTCCAGGGTCAGGTCGATCGGGAAGCCGTAGGTGTCGTGCAGCTTGAAGGCCTGGTCGCCGGAGAGGACGGCGCCGCCGGCCTGCTTGGTCTCGGTGACCGCGGCGTCCAGCAGGCTGGTGCCGGCCTTCAGGGTCTGCAGGAACGCCGACTCCTCGCCGACGACGACCGTCTCGATGCGCTTGCGGTCGGCCTCCAGCTCCGGGTACTGCGGGGCCATCGCCTTGATCGCGATGTCGATCAGGTCCTTGGCGACCGGACCGGTGGCACCCAGCAGGCGCATGTTGCGGATGGCGCGGCGCAGGATGCGGCGCAGCACGTAGCCGCGGCCCTCGTTGCCGGGGGTGACGCCGTCGCCGACCAGCATCAGGCCGGTGCGGATGTGGTCGGTGACCACGCGCAGCGACACGTCCGACTTGCGGTCGGCGCCGTAGGTGTGGCCGGTGAGCTCGGCGGCGCGGTCGAGGATCATCCGGCTGGTGTCGATCTCGAAGAGGTTGTCGACGTCCTGCAGGATGGCGGCGAGGCGCTCCAGGCCGAGGCCGGTGTCGATGTTCTTGCTCGGCAGGTCGCCGAGGATCTCGAAGCCGTCCTTGCCGTCGCCGTGGCCGCGCTCGTACTGCATGAAGACCAGGTTCCAGATCTCCAGGTAGCGCTCGCCGTTGACGGCCGGGCCGCCCTCCTCGCCGTACGCGGGGCCGCGGTCGTAGTTGATCTCCGAGCACGGGCCGCACGGGCCGGGGACGCCCATCGACCAGAAGTTGTCCTTCATGCCCAGGCGCTGGATGCGCTCCGAGGGCACGCCGATGACGTCACGCCAGATCTGCTCGGCCTCGTCGTCGTCCTTGTAGACGGTGATCCAGAGCTTCTCCTTCTCCAGGCCGTAGCCGCCGTCCGCGACGGGGGTGGTGAGCAGGTCCCACGCGAACTTGATGGCTCCTTCCTTGAAGTAGTCGCCGAAGGAGAAGTTGCCGCACATCTGGAAGAAGGAGCCGTGCCGGGTGGTCTTCCCGACCTCCTCGATGTCCAGGGTGCGCACGCACTTCTGGACGCTGGTGGCGCGCGAGAACTGCGGCTTGACCTCGCCCAGGAAGTAGGGCTTGAACGGCACCATGCCGGCGTTGACCAGCAGCAGGGTGGGGTCGTCGGCGACCAGGGACGCCGACGGAACGACGGTGTGGCCGCGCTCCTCGAAGAAGCGCAGCCAGCGGCGGCGGATCTCAGCCGACTCCATTAGTGGTCCTTCCGGTTCGGGGTGCCACCCCGCGGCGGCAGGGCGCGGCGGGGCGTTTCTTCAATGGCTCTGGGGGTCTTGCGGGCACTGCTGGACGGAGGCAGGGCGGCGGCCGGACTGCCGGGCGCCGCCGAGATAGCTCGGTACTGCGGTTCGCCCCGCAGGGCCCGGCGCTCGCGCCGGGGCTCGACGACGGCGGTGCCGTGGAGTCCGAGGTCGTCGCGCAGCTGGTCCTCGCGCTCGGCCATGCCGGCCTTCACGTCCTGGGCGAACTGCTTGGCCAGGTCGCCCAGGTGCAGCGCGCCGCGCGCGGCGGTGCCGGAGAGGCTGTCCGGGGTGAGCCGGTGCACGGCCTCGTTGGCCTTGTTCATGGCCCAGACGGTGGCGCCGGCGCCGACCGCCATCCAGAAGATGCGTCGCACCACGGCGTCAGCCCCTCACCGCGCGCCGGACCCGGGACAGCAGGCCGCCGCGCGGGGCGGTCGCGGCGCGCACCTCGGCCCGGATCAGCCGGGCCAGCTCCTCGCGCTCGCCCGGCTGGGCGGGCACGGACGGGTTGCCGCCCTGCTGCCTGGCGACCGCCTTGCGGACGCCGTAGCTGAAGGCCGCGACCTTCACCAGCGGCCCGCCCAGGGTGGCCGCGACGGTGGAGGAGAGCGCGTTGGCGTTGGCGGCGGCGTCCTGGACGTTCGCGGTGATCTCGTCGACCCGCTCCAGCTGCTCGTTGGCGCTGCGCACGGCGGCGCCCGCCTCGGTCAGCAGCGGCACGGCCTGCTCGGTGACGGCGGAGACCAGGACGGTGGCCTCCTTGAGCACCCGCGAGAGGCGGACCAGCACCACGGCGAGCAGGGTGACCAGGACCGCCCAGAACACGGCGACGAGCAACCCGGCCAGCTCTCCCACGGACACCTTTGCGCGCTCCCTCGCCTTGCTGTTCGCCTTGCTGTTCTCCAAAACGGAACCCTATCGCGCCCACGCCCGGTTTCCGGACCGGGTGGGCGGTGGCGCAGCGGGCCCGGGGGCCCGTATCCGGGCTCCCTCCCGCGTGCCGTCGCCGGGGAACGCGCCGCGCCCGCCCTCCGGGCGGACGACGGGAGTCCGAAGACGGGCCCGTGATCCGGTCGGGTGTGCGAACCGCCCGCGTAACCTACCGGCCGGTCACCTCGTTCTGCCAGGCGGGTCGTCGCCCGTACGGCCCGACGCACGTCCGGGCCGGTACGGTCCGGGCCCGGAGCACGGGGAGCAGCGCTTGGCCGGCGACTGGACAGCACAGCCTCGGGAGGCCGGCCCGCGCCGGCGCGCGGCGCAGCCCGGTCGGCTGCCGGCCGAGGTCACCGGCTTCGTCGGCCGTCGGCGGGAGCTGACCGAGCTGGCCGGGCTGCTGGCGAACGCCCGGCTGGTGACGGTCACCGGGCCGGGCGGGGTCGGCAAGAGCCGGCTGGCGCTGCGCGCGGCGGCGCGGGCGACGGGCGCGTTCCCGGACGGCACCTGGCTGGTCGACGTCGCCCCCGTGCAGGACCCGCTCCTGCTCGGCCACGCCGTCCTGGAGGCGCTGCGGCTGCCGCACGGCACTGCCCGGCCGCCGCTGGAGGTGCTGACCGAGCAGCTGGCCGGCCGCCGGCCGCTGCTCCTGCTGGACGGCTGCGAGCACCTGGTGGAGGCCTGCGCGGAGCTGGCGGACACCCTCCTGCGGGCGGTGCCCGGCCTGCGCGTGCTGGCCACCAGCCGGGCGCCGCTGCGGGCCGGCGGCGAGCACCTGTACACGGTGGCTCCGCTGCCGGTCGGCCCGGTGGCGGACGGGCGGCCGGGGCCCGGCACGCTGCCGGACGCGGTGCAGCTGTTCGCCGAGCGGGCGCGCGCCGTGCTGCCCTCCTTCACCGTGACGGAGGCGAACGCCGAGGCGGTGGGCCTGCTGTGCCGCCGGCTGGACGGCATCCCGCTCGCCGTCGAGCTGGCGGCCGGGCGGCTGCGCGCGCTGTCCGTCGAGCAGATCACGGCCCGGCTGGACGACCGCTTCCGGCTGCTGACCGGCGGTGCGAGAACGGCCCTGCCCAGGCACCAGACGATGCGCACGACGATCGGCTGGAGTCACGAGCTCTGCACGGTGCAGGAACGTTTACTCTGGGCCCGCCTCTCGGTCTTCGCCGGCGGCTTCGACCTGGAGGCCGCCGAATACGTGTGCGCCGCCGAGGGCATCGACGCCGAGGACGTCCTCGACCTGCTCTCCGAACTCGTCGCCAAGTCCGTCGTCCTGCGCGAGGACACCGCCTACGGCGTCCGCTTCCGGCTGCTCGACACCCTGCGCGAGTACGGCGGCACCTGGCTGCGCGCCGCCGGCGACGAGCAGCGGCTGCTGCGCCGCCACCGGGACTGGTACCTGGGGGTCGCGACCTGGGGCGAGGTCGAGTGGTTCGGCCCCCGGCAGGCGGAGACCGCCGAACGCACCGGGCTCGCCCACACCAACCTCCGGGCCGCGCTGGAGTTCTGCCTCTCCGAGCCCGGCGAGGAGCAGCTCGCCCTGCTGATGGCCGGCACGCTCTGGTTCTACTGGGTCGGCAGCGGCCACCTCGGCGAGGGCCGGCACTGGCTGGACCGCGCCCTCGCCCTGGCCGGCGAGCCGACCGAGGCGCGCGCCAAGGCGCTCTGGGTGACCGGCTACATGGCGACGCTCCAGGGCGACCTGCCCGCCGCCCGTCCGGCCCTGGAGGAGTGCCGCCGCCAGGCCCTGGCCACCGGCGACGACCGCGCGCTCGCCTACGCCGTCCACCGGCAGGGCTGCGCGGCCCTGATCGGCGACGAACCCGGCCGCGCCGCCGAGCTGTTCGAGGAGGCGCTGTGGCACTACCGGACGATCGGCGAGCTCAACAGCAACGTCCTGATGGCCATGCTCGAACTGGGCCTCGCCTACGTCTTCCAGGGCGACCGGGAGAGCGGCGAGCTGTGGTTCGGCCAGGCCCGCGAGGTGTGCGAGGAGCACGGCGAGCAGTGGGCGTACGCGTACGTGCTGTACGCGATGGCCTTCTCGCACTGGATGGACGGCGACGTCCGCCCGGCCCGGGTCCTCGCCCGGGAGAGCGTGCGGCTCAACCACCTGTTCCACGACCTGCTGGGCATCGTCCTCGGCATCGACCTGCTGGCCCTGCTGGAGACCGAGCCCGCCGGGCCGGACGTCCCGGGCGACCTGCACGAGGCCCGGCTGCTCCAGGGCGCGGCGCACCGGATCTGGCGCACGGTCGGCACGCCCTTCCTCGGCTCGCGGTTCTTCTTCGGCCCGCACCGGCAGTGCGCCGAACGGGCCCGCGCCGGGCTCACCGAGCAGGAGTACGAGGACTGCTACGCGGCGGGCGCCCGGCTCGGCCTCGACGCGGCGGTGTCCCGGGCCCTCGGCACCGGCGGCTCCCCGGGCGGGCCCGGGCCGGGGCCGGGCCCGTACGCCGTCCCGCCGGCCCCGGCGCCCGCGCCGGTGCGGAATAGCTGAAGCTTGCGGATTGCTTGAGGAGGCAAGTACCAAGCCGGAAGGAGCCACCGTGGCCGTCCACACCGCCGCCGACGAGTACCGCCGGGCGAAGCTGCACTTCGAGTCCAAGGCGTACAGCGAGGCCGCCCACATCCTGGCGGGCGTGCTCGCCGAGGAGCCGGCCAACCTCTCGGTCCGCCTGCTGCTCGCCCGCAGCTACTACCACTCCGCCCAACTCCGCAACGCCGAGGCCGAGTTGATCCGGATCCTGGAGGCCGACCCGGCCGAGGACTACGCCCGGCTGATGCTCGGCCGCACCCTGGAGCGCCAGGGCCGCGCCGCGGAGGCCCGCCCGCACCTGCGGCTGGCCGCCGCGATGGCCGGCGAGAGCGCCTGAGCCGGGCAGCGGTTCCGGACGGGCTCCGAAAAGGGGCGAGCCCCCACCACCCCGAGGGGCGGTGGGGGCTCGCTGTGGTTCCGCGAAGTGCAGGACCAGCCGCGGGTCAGCGCGAGTAGTACTCGACGACCAGCTGCTCGTCACAGATCACCGGGACCTCCTTGCGCTGCGGCGCACGGTCCAGGCGGAAGGCCAGGGCCTTCAGGTTGACCTCGAGGTACTTCGGGGTCTGGCCCTCACCCGCGTAGCCACCCTCACGGGCGACCTGGAAGGGGACCTTCTCCTTGGAGCGCTCGCGGACGGTCACCACGAAGCCCGGCTTCATCTGGAACGACGGCTTGTTGACCTTGCCGCCGTTGACCTCGATGTGGCCGTGGACGACCATCTGGCGGGCCTGGTAGATGGTGCGGGCGATGCCCGAACGCAGGACCAGGGAGTCCAGACGGGTCTCCAGGTCGGCGACGAGCGCCTCACCGGTCTTGCCCTCGGCCTTCTTCGCGCGGTCGAACGCGCGCGCCATCTGCTTCTCGCTCAGGTCGTACTGGGCGCGCAGACGCTGCTTCTCGAGCAGACGGACCTTGTAGTCCGAGTTCTGCTTGCGACCACGGCCGTGCTGGCCGGGCGGGTACGGGCGGGCCTCGAAGTACTTGACGGACTTCGGGGTCAGCGGCACGCCGAGCGCACGCGCGATCTTGACCTTGGGGCGCTTCTGGTTCGCCATGAACCAAACCTTCCTTGCTTTCGAATACGGCTTCACCAGGTGTTGACGGAGGTCGCAAGTCGCGACCCGGAGAAAACCCCGCCGCCTGCGCGGTGGGATCAGCCGCTCTCCGGAGCCGGGCACGGATGTGCTTGTCGCACGGACGATCCAGTGGACTGGGCCGCCCGCGACACCGAGACGGTGCGCGACGCTCCTGGTGCGGACCCCTCGGAAGGGGCCTACGGCCGGCGTCCCGCTGGTGCGGCCGGTCGGTGGGGTCTCCCCCGCCGCCGTCCCGGGACGTGGCACTCCGATCGAGTATACCGGGGCGCGTGCATACCGTTCACTCGCCCCTGAGCCGGCCCCTCGTCCACTCCACGACGTCCGCGTAGCGGGCCTCGCCGCCGCGCCGGGTCGGCTGGTAGTAGTCCTTGCCGTGCACCGCGTCCGGCGCGTACTGCTGGGCCGCGATGCCCTCCGGCAGGTCGTGCGGGTACTGGTAGCCCTGGCCGTGGCCGAGCTTGCCCGCGCCGCCGTAGTGCGCGTCCCGCAGGTGCGGCGGCACCGCGCCCGCGAGGCCCTGCCGGACGTCCGCCAGCGCCGCGTCGATCGCCAGGTAGGCCGCGTTCGACTTGGGCGCCAGGGCCAGCGCGATCGCCGCCTGGGACAGGATGATCCGCGCCTCCGGGAAGCCGATCAGCGCCACCGCCTGGGCCGCCGCGACGGCCGTCGCCAGCGCCGTCGGGTCCGCCAGGCCGACGTCCTCGCTGGCCGAGATCATCAGCCGCCGGGCGATGAAGCGCGGGTCCTCCCCCGCCTCGATCATCCGGGCCAGGTAGTGCAGCGTGGCGTCCACGTCGCTGCCGCGGATCGACTTGATCAGCGCGCTCGCCACGTCGTAGTGCTGGTCGCCGTCCTTGTCGTAGCGCACCGCCGCCTGGTTGACGGCCGTCTCGGTGGTGGCCAGCGTGATGCTCGGCTCGCCCTTCTCCAGCGCCGCCCCGGCCGCCGCTTCCAGCGTCGTGAGCGCCCGCCGGGCGTCCCCGCCGGCCAGCCTCACGAGGTGGTCCTCGGCCTCCTCGGTCAGCTCCAGCGCACCCTCCAGACCGCGCTCGTCGGCCACCGCTCGGCGCAGCAGCGCGCGGACGTCGTCGTCGGTGAGCGACTCCAGGGTGAGCAGCAGCGAGCGCGACAGCAGTGGCGAGATCACCGAGAAGTACGGGTTCTCGGTGGTCGCCGCGATCAGGGTGACCCAGCGGTTCTCGACGGCCGGCAGCAGCGAGTCCTGCTGGGCCTTGGAGAAGCGGTGGATCTCGTCCAGGAAGAGCACCGTCTCGCGGCCGGACATGCCGACGGCCCGCCGGGCGCCGTCGATGACCGCGCGCACCTCCTTGACGCCGGCGGTGATCGCGGACAGCTCGACGAAGCGCCCCTCGACGGCCTGGCTGATGACGTGCGCGAGCGTGGTCTTGCCGGTGCCGGGCGGGCCCCAGAGGATCACCGAGCTGGTCGCGGCCGGCCCGCGCGAGCCGGACACCAGCCGGCGCAGCGGCGAGCCGGCCTTGAGCAGCCGGTGCTGCCCGGCGACCTCGTCCAGGGTGCGCGGGCGCATCCGCACGGCCAGCGGGGCCCGGCCGGGCTCCTTGGCCTGGCGTTCCTCGGCGGCGGCGGTGAAGAGGTCCGGTTCGTCCACACCGGAAGCCTATGCGAGGGTGCGGACAGGCCTACCGCTTCCGGCGGTCCAGCAGGACGACCTCGAACTCCTCCACCGACACGATGGTGGCGCCGACGGCGGCCGAGGCCTGCGCCCGGGCGTCGGCCTGCGGCCCGCGGGAGGCCTCCAGGCTCGCCCGGTCGGCGAAGATCGTGCCCACCACGGCCCGGCCGCGCGCCCGGTCGACGAGCATCGCGCCGGTGACGAAGCCGTCGGTCTTCTCCAGCAGGGGCAGCGCCCGCTCCCGGAAGACCTCCGCCAGCCGGTCCACCTTGGCCGGGTCGACCTCGGCCCGCACCAGCCGGAACCCGGCACCCGGCCCGGCGTCACCGGGCGGGGCCGCCGCGACGGCCTCCCACACGTCGGTGGCCACGGTGCCGGCCAGCGGCGCGAGCAGCTCGGCCCGGCGCTCGCCGAGCTCCCGGTCGCTGTCCCGCTCGGCCTGCGCGGTGTCCCACCACGAGCTCATGGTGATCTTGCCCAGCGCCCGGTCGGCGTACAGCCCGTAGCCGAGGTAGCCCGGCTGCGGGGCGAGCAGCCCGACGGCCTCGGTGCGGAGCCCGTCGAGGGTCCGGTCGATCCGATCGGGGTGCCCGGTGGCATAAACGGTACGGACGAACATGAGCACGCCTCCCGACGTCGCAGGGCGCCACGGGGGCCCGATCGCAGGAGTGCGGCGCCCGGATAAGCCCCGTCTACTCCAGTCTGGCAGCGTGGTCCGGAACGTACTTCTGGAGATCGCGCGGGGGCCGCTGGTAGCCGCGCGGGGCCGGGCGCGGCGGCAGGGCGATCCTCGGCGCGGCCACCTCGTGGTACGACACGGTGGACAGCAGGTGGGCGATCATGTTGACCCGGGCCCGGCGCTTGTCGTCGCTCTCCACCACGTGCCACGGCGAGTCCGGGGTGTCGGTGTAGACGAACATCTCGTCCTTGGCCCGCGAGTAGTCCTCCCAGTGAGTGATCGACTCGACGTCCATCGGGGAGAGCTTCCAGCGCTTCATCGGGTCCTCCAGGCGGTCCCGGAAGCGCCGCTCCTGCTCGGTGTCGCTCACCGAGAACCAGTACTTGCGCAGCAGGATGCCGGCCTCGATCAGCATCCGCTCGAAGGTCGGGCACTGGTGCAGGAACTGCCAGTACTCCTCGTCGGTGCAGAAGCCCATCACCCGCTCGACCCCGGCCCGGTTGTACCAGCTGCGGTCGAACAGCACGATCTCCCCGGCCGCGGGCAGCTGCTCGACGTACCGCTGGAAGTACCACTGGCTCTTCTGCCGCTCGGTCGGGGTCGGCAGCGCCGCGACCCGGGCGATGCGGGGGTTCAGATACTCCGTCACCCGCTTGATCGCGCCGCCCTTGCCCGCCGCGTCGCGGCCCTCGAAGACGACGACCAGCCGGGCGCCCTCGACCCGCACCCACTCCTGGAGCTTCACCAGCTCCTGCTGGAGCCGCAGCAGTTCCCGCTCGTACGGCCGCTTCGCCAGTCGCTGCACCTTGGCCACCCGGGATCCTCCGTCCAACCGCTGATGATCCCTCACGGTAGGCGCCGAAGGCCGGATCCGCAGGTCGTGGGCGGACGTGGGGGGGGGGGTGGGGGGGCCGGCGCCCCGCCGCCCCCGCACCCCCCCACACCGCGCCGGCGGCCGAAACACACACAAAATAACACACCCACACCAGCCCTC
>NZ_JBHWGV010000014.1:16107-24344 GCF_042732955.1 Kitasatospora sp. NPDC059747
ACCACGCACAAACCGCTGAGGAACCCTCCGGGACGGGGCGCACGGCCGTATCCCCTGTTGGGGGCGCGAGGAGGGGCGAGGCGGCGGCCCCCTGAACCGCCGCTGCCGCACTCCCCCGATCACCGGTCGCGAGACCGAACGATCAACCTTCGCCCAGACCTGCCGGACCGGTCCAATTTCCGGTTCCATAACCTTGGGGCATGGATATCGACACCCGCCTGCTGCGCAGCTTCGCCGCGGTCTGCGAGGAGGGACAGCTCACGGCCGCCGCGGCCCGGCTGTTCGTCTCCCAGCCGACGCTGACCAAGCAGATCCGCCAGCTGGAGACGCTGCTCGGGGTCGAACTCTTCGAGCGCTCGCGCCGGGGCATGACCCCCACCCCGGCCGGCCGCGCGCTCGCCCAGCACGCCGGCGCGATGCTGGCCGGCTGGGACGAGGCGCTGCGCGCCACCAGGGCGGCCGCCGCCGAGCAGGTGGCGACGCTGCGGGTGGGGTTCGAGGGCGGCATCATCAACCTGATGACCCGCAGCACGGTCGCCGACTTCTCCCGGCGGATGCCCGGCTGGCAGGTGGAGCTGCGGCAGAACAACTGGTTCGACCCGACCTCGGGCCTGGCCACCGGCGAGATCGACCTCACCCTCTGGCACGCGCCGCCCTACCTGGCCTCGCAGTACAACGTCGCCGTGCTGGGCGAGGAACCGCGGGTGGTGGCGATGCCCGCCGGGCACCGGCTGGCATCGCTGGCGGAGGTACGGCTGGCGGACCTCCTGGACGAGCCGTTCGTCGCGATCCCGCACGAGGCCGGGCACTGGCGCGAGTACTGGCTCGCCGGCGAGGAGCGGCGCGGGCGTCCGGTGCGGATCGGCGCGGTGGCGCACAACACCGACGAGTGGCTGGCCGCGGTGGTGTGCGGCCAGGGCATCGGGATCGCACCGGAGACCATGAGCCGGCTGGCGCCGCGCGAGGACGTCGCGTACCGGCCGGTGGCGGACCTGAGTCCGAGCCAGGTCGGGCTCTACTGGCCCAGGGACCGCCAACTCACCCCGGCGATGGCCGCGTTCGTGCACAGCTGCCGGGCCACGTTCGGCTCCGCGGGCCGGGATCAGGGCACGCCCTAAGCCGCGGCCTCGAACGGCTCGGGGTAGCGGCACAGCCCGCGCGGCGCGCCGTCGTACCCGGGCAGCGCGAGCGTCTGGAAGTACGCCTCCGGCACCTCGAACGGGCCGGTCACCTCGTGCAACCGGGCCGGCGCGAAACCGAACCGGCGGTAGTAGGCCGGGTCGCCGAGGACGACCACGAGCTTCTCCCCCGCCTCCTCGGCCGCCGACAGCGCCGCGCGCACGACGAGTTCACCGACGCCCTTGCGCTGCCACTCCGGCGCGACCGCGACCGGCGCGAGCGCGAGGCCCTCACCGTCCGCGCCGACCCGCAACCGGGTCAGCAGGGCGTGCCCGATCACCAGCCCGCCGTCGTCGACCGCCACCACCGAGAGCCCGGGCAGCCAGGCCGGGTCGCGCCGCAGCGCGTCCACGAGGTCCGCCTCGTCCGGGCCCGGGAACGCCGCCATGTGGACCCGCCGGGTGGCCGGCGCGTCGTCCGGACATTCGACTCTGGTACTGACCTTCATGGGTGGTCAACCCTCCCTGTGTCACACGTCCTTGTGGACCGGCCCCGGACGGTGGGTGGACCGTCCGGGGCCGTTGCAGGTTAGCCGATGGTGCGTCAGCCCTTGGGCTGCGCCTCGGACTTGGCGTCCTCGCGGACCTTGGGCTGGGCGTCCACGCCGGCCTCGCGGCGCTGCGCCGCGGTGATCGGGGTCGGGGCGCCGGTCAGCGGGTCGCCGCCGGTGGACGTCTTCGGGAAGGCGATGACGTCCCGGATGGTGTCGTACCCGCCGAGGAGGGTGACGATCCGGTCCAGGCCGAAGGCGACGCCACCGTGCGGCGGCGGGCCGTAGTTGAAGGCGTCCAGCAGGAAGCCGAACTGCGAGGCCGCCTCCTCCTCGGACAGGCCGATCGCGTCGAACGCGCGCTTCTGGACGTCCCGCTGGTGGATACGGATCGAACCGCCGCCCAGCTCCGAGCCGTTGAGCACGAGGTCGTAGGCGTTGGACAGCGCCGAGCCCGGGTCGGTGTCGAAGGTGGCCAGCGACTCCGCGGTCGGGGCGGTGAACGGGTGGTGCACCGCGTGCCAGCCCTGGAACTCGCCCTTGTCGTCCTCGATCGGCTCGAACATCGGGAAGTCGACGACCCAGAGGAAGGCCCACTGCGACTCGTCGATCAGCTCGCAGCGGCGGCCGATCTCCAGACGGGCGGCGCCGAGCAGCTCCTGCGAGGCGCGCTCCTTGCCGGCCGCGAAGAAGATCGCGTCGCCGTTCTTGGCGCCGGCGGCGGCGGCCAGGCCGGCCAGGTGCTCCTCGGAGAGGTTCTTGGCGACCGGGCCGCGCAGCTCGCCGGTCTCGGCGTCGATGACGACGTAGGCCAGGCCGCGGGCGCCGCGCGCCTTGGCCCAGTCCTGCCAGGCGTCGAGGGCCTTGCGGGGCTGCGAGGCGCCGCCCGGCATGACCACGGCGCCGACGTACGGGGCCTGGAAGACGCGGAACTCGGTGCCCTTGAAGTACGCGGTGAGGTCGGTGAGTTCCTGGCCGAAGCGGACGTCCGGCTTGTCGGAGCCGTAGCGGGACATGGCGTCCGCGTAGGTCATCCGCGGCAGCGGGTTCGGGACCTCGTAGCCGTGCACCTCGCGCCAGATCGAGCCGACGATCTTCTCGCCGAGGGCCAGGATGTCCTCCTGGTCGACGAACGAGGCCTCGATGTCCAGCTGGGTGAACTCCGGCTGCCGGTCGGCACGGAAGTCCTCGTCGCGGAAGCAGCGGGCGATCTGGTAGTAGCGCTCCATGCCGGCCACCATCAGCAGCTGCTTGAACAGCTGGGGCGACTGCGGCAGGGCGTACCAGTGGCCGGGCTGCAGGCGGACCGGGACGAGGAAGTCGCGGGCGCCCTCGGGGGTGGAGCGGGTCAGGTACGGCGTCTCGATGTCGAGGAAGTCGTTCTCCTCCATCACCCGGCGGATGATGTTGTTGACCTTCGAGCGCAGTCGCAGGCCCTTGGCCGGGCCCTCGCGGCGCAGGTCCAGGTAGCGGTAGCGCAGCCGGACCTCCTCGTTGACCGTGCCCGGCTCGTACTCGGCGACGGGGAACGGCAGCGGCGCGGCCTCGGAGAGGACCTCGATGTCGCTGACGACGACCTCGACGGCGCCGGTCGGGATGTCGGGGTTCTCGTTGCCCTCGGGGCGCACCCGGACGTCGCCGACGACCTTGACGCAGTACTCGGCGCGAAGGCCGTGCACCGAGTCCAGGTCGCGGACCACGATCTGCACGGTGCCGGAGGCGTCGCGCAGGTCGATGAAGGCCACGCCGCCGTGGTCGCGGCGGCGGGCGACCCAGCCGGCCAGGGTGACGGTGGTGCCTGCGTGCTCCGGGCGGAGCGTGCCCGCGTCGTGCGTGCGGATCACAGCTGCTTCTCCTTCAGGGTGGTGACGAGTGCGTCGAGGGCGACGGGGGACTGCTCGCCGGTGCTCATGTCCTTGAGCTGGACGACGCCCTCGGCGAGGTCCCGGTCCCCGGCGATCAGGGCGAAGCGGGCGCCGGACCGGTCGGCGGACTTCATGGCGTTCTTGATGCTCTTGACGCCGAAGGCGAGGTCGGTGGCGACGCCGGCCCGGCGCAGCTCGACCACCTTGGCGAACAGCAGGTTCTTGGCCTCCTCGCCGAGCGCGACGGCGTAGACGGAGGTGGCGGCCGGCAGGTCGAGGACGACGCCCTCGGCCTCCAGCGCGAGGTAGGTGCGGTCCACGCCGAGGGCCCAGCCGACGGACGGCAGCGCCGGGCCGCCGATCATCTCGGACAGGCCGTCGTAGCGGCCGCCGCCGCCGATCGCGGACTGGGCGCCGAGGCCGTTGTGCACGAACTCGAAGGTGGTGCGGGTGTAGTAGTCCAGGCCGCGCACGAGCTTGGGGTCGTCGGTGAACGCGACGCCGTTGGCGGTGAGCAGCTCGCGGACCTTCTCGTCGTACGCCTTGCAGTCCTCGCACAGGAAGTCGCGCAGCATCGGCGCGCCGACGAGCTGCTCCTGGACGGACTCGCGCTTGTCGTCGAGGACGCGCAGCGGGTTGATCTCGGCGCGGCGGCGGGTCTCCTCGTCCAGGTCGAGGCCGGAGAGGAAGTCGATCAGGGCGGCGCGGTAGACCGGGCGGCACTGCTTGTCGCCGAGGCTGTTGAGCAGCAGCGTGTAGTTCGACAGGCCCAGCGAGCGGAACGCGTCGTCGGCGAGGATGATCAGCTCGGCGTCCAGCGCCGGGTCCTCGGCGCCGATCGCCTCGGCGCCGACCTGGGAGAACTGGCGGTAGCGGCCGGCCTGCGGGCGCTCGTAGCGGTAGTACGAGCCGGAGTACCAGAGCTTGACCGGCAGGTTGCCCAGCTTGTGCAGGTTGGCCTGGAGCGCGGCGCGCAGCACCGAGGCGGTGCCCTCGGGGCGCAGCGCGAGGTCCTCCTTGCCGCGCTTGGTGAGGGAGAACATCTCCTTGGTCACGATGTCGGTGGACTCGCCGACGCCGCGGGAGAACAGCTTCACGTCCTCGAAGACCGGGGTCTCGATGTAGCCGTAACCGGCCCGGCGGGCGGGCGCGGCGATGCGCTCGCGGATCGCCAGGAAGGTCGCGGAGCTGGGGGGCAGCAGGTCGTAGGTGCCCTTGGGGGCGGTGAAGGTGCTCAACTTCTCTTCCGTCACATTCCTCGTCGCGGGAAAGCCGGGGCGCCGGCCGCCCCCGCTGCCTGTCGGAGGTAGGGGTTGGTGGCGCGCTCGCGGCCGATGGTGGTCTGACCGCCGTGGCCGGAGAGGACCACGGTGGAATCGTCGAGGGGCAGGCACACCCGGGCCAGCGACCGCATGATCGCCTCGCTGTCCCCGCCCGGGAGGTCGGTGCGCCCGATGGAGCCGGCGAACAGCAGGTCGCCCGAGAAGAGCACCGGGGGGAGGTCCTCGGCTCCGGGCGTCCGGAAGGTCACCGACCCCCCGGTATGGCCCGGGGCGTGGTCCACGGTGAGCCGCAGGCCGGCCAGCTCCAGCACGCTGCCGTCGGTGAGCTCGCGGACGTCGTCGGGCTCGCCGACGGTGAGCTCGCCCATCAGCTGGGTGCCCAGGGAGCGGCCGAGCGCCTTCTCCGGGTCGGCCATCATGTACCGGTCCTCGGGGTGGATCCAGGCCGGGACGCCGCGGGCGCCGCAGACCGGGACCACCGAGGCGACGTGGTCGATGTGGCCGTGGGTGAGCAGCACGGCGACGGGCTTCAGCCGGTGCTCGCGGACCAGTTCCTCGACGCCGGCGGCGGCCTGGTGGCCGGGATCGACGATGACGCACTCCTCACCGGGCCCCGGCGCGACCAGGTAGCAGTTGGTGCCCCAGGCTCCAGCGGGGAATCCGGCGATGAACACGCGCGTCCTTCGGTGTGCGGCGACAGGCTGTGACGGCTGCCAGTACGGATGCTGCCAAGAGTGATTTAGGGGCAGCCTACCGGCGGTGCGGGTCCGGTTGCGAACCAGATTGGGGTGCCGGGCGCGGTTCGCCTGACAGGTTCACCGCCTTCTTACGGGCCGGGTCCCTACACTTGGCCGCCGATGGATGCGATGATCCGCTCCGGAATCCTTCACCATCCCTCCTCGCCCGCGATCGGGCGGGAGGCCCAGCGCACATCGTTCAGGAGACACGGCCGGTGGTCAGCAGCGAACAGCGGCGGCGGCAGCTCGCCCGCGAGAAGTACGAGCGCCAGATGGAGCGCCGCGTCGCGGCGGCGAGTGCCCGCAAGCGCCGCAACACGATCCTCGGCGCCTCGCTCGCCGTGGTGGTCCTGGCCGGCGGCGGCACCCTCTTCGCCACGGGCGCCTTCGGCTCGGACGACAAGGACAAGTCGAGCACCGCCCAGGCCGCGCCGACGCAGCCCGCGGCGACCGACGCCAGCGCGCCGCCCGCGCCGACCCGCAAGCCGGTCGAGGGCTGCACGGACCCGGCGCCGGGCAAGCCGAACGGCAAGCAGTGGCAGGCCGAGCCGGCCATGACGCTCGACGCCTCGGGCACCTACACGGCGACGCTGGACACCAACTGCGGCAAGGTGACGATCGCGCTGGACGCGGCCAAGGCCCCGCACGCGGCGAACTCCTTCGCCTTCCTGTCCGGCGAGCAGTACTTCGACCACACCAAGTGCCACCGCCTCACCACGGGCGGCATCTTCGTGCTCCAGTGCGGCGACCCGACCGCCAGCGCGACCGTGCCGGGTGGCATGGGCGGCCCCGGCTACAAGTTCGCCGACGAGAACCTGGCCGGCGCGACCTACCCGGCCGGCACCGTGGCGATGGCCAACTCCGGCCCGGGGACCAACGGGAGCCAGTTCTTCCTGGTCTACAAGGACACCCAGCTCGACCCGAAGTACACCCCCTTCGGCAAGATCACCGGGGGCCTGGACGTGCTGCAGAAGATCGCCGCCGCGGGCACCCTGGAGGGCCGCCCGGACGGCCACCCGATGGCCGACGTCACCCTCAACTCGGTGACCACGGCCAAGGGTTGACGAACCCCGGGGCCCGCCCCGGCGCGCTCCCGAGCGCGCTCCGGCGCGGCCCCGGCCCGAAATCGCCCGGCCCGGATGCGGACAGCACCGGGCCTGGTCGCCTATGTTGGCGTTGTGTAGGGTGCCCGGACCCGCCTTAGCCGTCACCCTCGGCGAGCAGGACACGGCGGACGGGGACGGCGGACTTCTTCGGTCCGCCGCACATCAACTGTGGACGACGGACGCGCGCCGCCCCGGCGCGGGCGCGACGTCATGTGGAGGACGCGCTATGAGCAGCGACCCGTGGGGCCGTGTCGACGAGCAGGGCACGGTCTACGTCAGGACGGCCGACGGCGAACGCGTCGTGGGTTCCTGGCAGGCCGGCTCGCCCGAGGAGGCCCTGGCCTACTTCGAGCGCAAGTACCAGGGCATCGAGGTGGAGATCGGCCTGCTGGAGAAGCGGGTGCGCACCACCGACCTGGCCGCCAAGGACGCCCAGACCGCGCTGGAGCACCTGCGCGCGCAGGTGACCGAGGGGCACGCGGTGGGCGACCTGGAGGCCCTGGCCAAGCGGCTGGACACGCTGGCCGGTGAGATCGAGACCCGGCGCGAGGAGCGCAAGGCCGCCCGGGCCAAGGCCCAGGACGAGACCCGCACCGCCAAGGAGGCGCTGGTCGCGGAGGCCGAGCAGCTCGCCGAGTCCACCCAGTGGCGGGAGGCCGGCGACCGGCTGCGCGCCCTGGTGGACACCTGGAAGGGCCTGCCCCGCCTGGACCGCAAGAGCGACGACGAGCTGTGGCACCGCTTCTCGCACGCCCGCTCGGTCTTCTCCAAGCACCGCAAGTCGCACTTCGCGGCGCTGGACAACGAGCGCGAGCAGGCCCGGCAGACCAAGGAGTCGCTGGTCACCGAGGCCGAGGCGCTGTCCTCGTCCACCGAGTGGGGCGACACCGCGGCCCGCTACCGCGACCTGATGGCGCGCTGGAAGGCCGCCGGGCGCGCCCAGCGGGACGTCGAGGACGAGCTGTGGGCGCGGTTCCGCGGCGCGCAGGACGTCTTCTTCCAGGCCCGTTCCGCGGTGTTCAGCGAGCGGGACGCCGAGCAGGTGGAGAACCAGAAGCTCAAGGAGGCGCTGGCGGTCGAGGCCGAGGCGATCCTGCCGATCACCGACCTCAAGGCCGCCAAGGCCGCGCTGCGCGAGGTCAACGAGCGCTGGGAGGCGATCGGGCACGTGCCGCGCGACGCCCGTCCGAAGCTGGACGGCCGGCTGAACGCGGTCGAGCGGGCGATCCGCGAGGCCGAGGACAGCGAGTGGAAGCGCTCCAACCCGGAGGCCAAGGCCCGCGCGGCCGGCATGGTCGGCCTCTTCCAGGCCAAGGCCGACAAGATCCAGGCCGACCTGGACAAGGCCCGCGCCGCCGGCAACGCCTCCAAGGTCACCAAGCTGGAGAAGGAGCTGGCCGGCGTCCAGGAACTGCTGGAGCAGGCCCACAAGAGCCAGGACGAGTTCAGCGGCTGATCCCCTCGGCCCGCTGAACGGCGAAGGCCCCCCCGGCCCGATGGTTACAAAAACCCCCGCGGGCGACCAGCCTGCCCCCGGCGCCCCCCCCCCCCGCCGCCGGGCGGGCGCCGCCCGCCCG
>NZ_JBHWGV010000014.1:24354-35455 GCF_042732955.1 Kitasatospora sp. NPDC059747
TGAGTTGTCACAACCCAGCCCCCGGGGGTCATACCTACTCCCCCGCTACGCCCGCGCTTCCGGTGGCTCTGGCGACGCCTACGTCACTTGCGGGCCGAGGTGACGCGGTAGACGTCGTAGACGCCCTCGACGCCGCGGACGGCCTTGAGCACGTGGCCGAGGTGCTTCGGGTCGCCCATCTCGAAGGTGAAGCGGCTCATCGCGACCCGGTCGCGCGAGGTCTGCACCGCCGCCGACAGGATGTTGACGTGCTGGTCCGAGAGCACCCGGGTGACGTCCGAGAGCAGGCGCGAGCGGTCCAGCGCCTCGACCTGGATCGCGACCAGGAAGACCGAGGACTGGGTGGCGGCCCACTCGACGTCGATCATCCGCTCGGGCTGCTGGCTCAGCGCCTCGACGTTGACGCAGTCGGCGCGGTGCACCGAGACGCCGTTGCCGCGGGTCACGAAGCCGACGATCGGGTCGCCCGGCACCGGGGTGCAGCAGCGGGACAGCTTGACCCAGACGTCCTCGACGCCCTTGACGATCACGCCCGGGTCGCCCTTGGCCCGGCGGCGCACGGCCCGCCGGTCGTGCGTCGGGGTCGCGGTCTCGGCCAGGTCCTCGGTGGCACCCTCCTCGCCGCCGAGCGCCTGGACCAGCTTCTGGACGATGTTCTGCGCGGCGACGTGCCCCTCGCCGATCGCGGCGTAGAGCGAGGAGATGTCGGGGTAGCGCATCTCGTGGGCCAGCGTGACCAGCGAGTCGCCGGTCAGGATCCGCTGGATCGGCAGGCCCTGCTTGCGCATCGCCCGGACGATCGCCTCCTTGCCGTGCTCGATCGCCTCCTCGCGGCGCTCCTTGGAGAACCAGGCGCGGATCTTGTTGCGGGCGCGCGGCGACTTGACGAAGCCCAGCCAGTCCCGCGAGGGGCCGGCGTTCTCCGCCTTCGAGGTGAACACCTCGACGGCGTCGCCGTTCTCCAGGGTCGACTCCAGCGGCACCAGCCGGCCGTTCACCCGGGCGCCGATGGTCCGGTAACCGACCTCGGTGTGCACCGCGAAGGCGAAGTCGACCGGGGTCGCACCGGCCGGCAGGGCTATCACGTCGCCCTTGGGGGTGAAGACGAAGACCTCGTTGCTGGCCAGGTCGAAGCGCAGCGACTCCAGGAACTCGCCCGGGTCGGCGGTCTCCTTCTGCCAGTCCAGCAGCTGCCGCAGCCAGGCCATCTCGTTGACGGCGCCGGCCTTGTCGTCCTTGCGGACCTGGGTCGGCGTGTCGGTGCGGACCTTGGAGGCGCCGGCCACCGCGCGCTGCTTGTACTTCCAGTGCGCGGCGATGCCGTACTCGGCCCGCCGGTGCATGTCGAAGGTGCGGATCTGGAGCTCGACGGGCTTGCCGCCGGGCCCGATCACCGTCGTGTGCAGCGACTGGTACATGTTGAACTTGGGCATCGCGATGTAGTCCTTGAACCGCCCCGGCACCGGGTTCCACCGCGCGTGGATGGTGCCCAGCGCCGCGTAGCAGTCGCGGACGGTGTCGACCAGGACCCTGATGCCCACCAGGTCGTAGATCTCGGCGAAGTCCCGGCCCCGGACGATCATCTTCTGGTAGACCGAGTAGTAGTGCTTCGGCCGTCCGGTGACGGAGGCGGTGATCCGGGCGCCGCGCAGGTCGCCCTGGACCTGGTCGATGACGGTCGCCAGGTACTCGTCCCGCTTGGGGGCGCGCTCGGCGACCAGCCGGACGATCTCGTCGTACATCTTGGGGTAGAGGATCGCGAAGGCGAGGTCCTCCAGCTCCCACTTGATGGTGTTCATGCCCAGCCGGTGCGCCAGCGGGGCGTAGATCTCCAGCGTCTCGCGGGCCTTCTTCTCCTGCTTCTCCCGCTTGAGGTAGCGCATCGTGCGCATGTTGTGCAGGCGGTCGGCCAGCTTGATCACCAGGACACGCGGGTCCTTGGCCATCGCGACGACCATCTTGCGGACGGTCTCGGCCTGCGCGGCCTCGCCGAACTTGACCCGGTCGAGCTTGGTGACGCCGTCGACCAGCAGGGCCACCGAGTCGCCGAAGTCCTTGCGCAGGGTCTCCAGGCCGTAGTCGGTGTCCTCGACGGTGTCGTGCAGCAGCCCGGCCATCAGGGTCGGGGCGTCCATGCCGAGCTCGGCCAGGATGGTCGCGACGGCCAGCGGGTGGGTGATGTACGGGTCGCCGCTCTTGCGCTTCTGGCCGCGGTGCCACTTCTCGGCCACCGCGTAGGCGCGCTCGATGTCGCGCAGCAGCACCGGGTCGGCCTTCGGGTCGTTCGCCCGGATCGAGCGGAACAGCGGCTCCAGGACGGGGTTGAGCACGCTGGAGCGCTGGCCGCCGAGGCGGGCCAGGCGGGCGCGCATGCCGCCGGTGGTGGAGCCCCGTCCGGTGGGCGGGAACGAACGCGAGGAGGTCGGCGCCGGGCGTGCCGGGGTGGCCCCCGAGGGCGTGGGACGGTCTTCGGGGGCGGCCGCTGCGGCCGTGGGCACAACCTCGTCGGGCAAGGACACTCCTCGGGGCACCGGGCCGGCCCCTCGCGGGCCGCGCCACCAGCGCACAACCGGGAGGGGATGAATCTTCATGGTACCGAGCCGGGCGCTCGGGTGTTCAGCCGCCCGGGTGGGGACACGCGAAGGCGGCGGTCGGATGATCCGACCGCCGCCTGTCACTCAGGTCCCGCAGGCCCCTCAGACCGTGACCAGGGTCTCCAGCGGAGCCCCGCCGAGGTGCCCGGCCAGCCGCTCGCGGCCGTCCAGGAAACCCAGCTCCATCAGCACGACGACGCCCGCCAGCTCGGCGCCCGCCTCCTTCACCAGGTCCAGCGAGGCGCCGATGGTCCCACCGGTGGCCAGCACGTCGTCCACCACCAGCACCCGCTCACCGGGCGCGAAGGCGTCGCACTGCACCTCCAGCGTCGCCGAGCCGTACTCCAGCTCGTACGAGCGCCGGAACACCTCGCCGGGCAGCTTGCCGGCCTTGCGGATCGGCACGAAGCCCAGCCCGGCCGCGAAGGCCGCCGGAGCCGCCAGCACGAAGCCGCGCGCCTCCAGGCCGACCACCTTCGTCGCCCCGAGTTCCTGCGCCCGCTCCGCGAGCGCGCGGGTGAGGGCGCCGAAGGCCTCGGCGTCGGCGAGCAGCGGCGCGATGTCCTTGAACAGCACACCCGGCTTCGGGTAGTCCGGGACGTCCCGGATCCGGCTGTTCAGCAGCTCGGCCAGTGCGGTGTCGGCGGTGGTCACGGTGTCCTGTCCTTCGGGTCGGGGCTCAGCGCTTGGTGGACGGACGGCCCTTGGCACGCGAGGTGCCGGCCGACCGGCCGCGCTGACCGACCATACCGGCCGGCTCGTCCGCGGGCTCCTCGCCCTGCGCGTCCTCGACGCCCCCGGCCGCCTCGGCCTTGGCCGCCTGGCTGGCGCGGTGCTGCAGGACCCGCTTGCGCAGCGCCTTCATCTGCGGCTGCTCCTCCTTGAGCTGCGCCAGCAGCGGGGTGGCGACGCAGATCGAGGAGTACGCACCGGCCGCGAGGCCGATGAACAGCGCGAGCGAGATGTCGTTCAGCGTGCCGGCACCCAGGATGCCGCCACCGATGAACAGCAGCGCGGCGACCGGCAGCAGGGCGACCACGGTGGTGTTGAGCGAACGCACCAGGGTCTGGTTGAGGCCCGCGTTGGCCGCCTCGCTGTAGGTGAGCTTGTTCTGCTTGGTGAGCCCCTTGGTGTTCTCCTTCACGGTGTCGAAGACGACGACCGTGTCGTAGAGCGAGTACCCGAGGATCGTCAGGAAGCCGATCACCGTACCGGGGGTGACCTCGAAGCCCACCAGGGCGTACACGCCGATGGTGATCAGGAGGTCATGGATGAGGGCGACCAGGGCGGCCACCGCCATCCGCCACTCGAACGCGATCGCCAGGTAGATCGTCACCAGGATCATGAAGACGATCAGACCGGTGAGCGCCTTCTGGGAGATCTGCTTGCCCCAGCTGGGGCCGATCACCTGGGCCTCGACGGTGTCCAGCGGCACGGAGAACTTCTGGGCGAGCTGCGAGCGGATCTCGTCCGAGCTCTTCGCCTCGTCGGTGCTGACCTGGATGCGGATCTTGTTGTTGTCCGTGGACTGCACCAGCGGGTGCGAGGACACGACCTCGTCGGCCGTGGTCTGCGCCTGCGAGACGCTCAGGCCCGGCTTGGTCACGGTGTAGACCGAGCCGCCCTTGAACTCGATGCCCAGGTGCAGGCCCATGGCCAGGCCGATCGCCGCGACCAGCACGATCACGCCGGAGATCGAGTACCAGACCTTGCGGCGGCCGACGAAATCGAAGCTGATCTCGCCCTGGTAGAGCCGGTGTCCCAGATTGGAGAAGCGTGACACGGTGTCAGGCCTCCTTCACGGCGGCAGAGGAGGGGCTACGGCGACGGCTGCTGCGCAGCGGCGGGCGGGCGCCCAGCCGCTTCGGGTCCAGGCCGGACCACGGGTGGCCGTCGGAGAAGAACTTCCGGCGGGCCAGCAGGGTGATCATCGGCTTGGTGAAGAGGAAGATCACGACGACGTCGAGCGCGGTGGTCAGACCCAGGGTGAAGGCGAAGCCCTGCACCTTGCCGACGGAGACGATGTAGAGCACCGCGGCGCAGAGGAACGACACGAAGTCCGACACCAGGATGGTGCGCCGGGCGCGCGGCCAGGCCCGCTGGACCGCCGGGCGCAGCGGGGCGCCCTCGCGGACCTCGTCGCGGATGCGCTCGAAGTACACGATGAACGAGTCGGCGGTGATGCCGATCGCGACGATCGCACCGCAGACCGCCGGCAGGTTCAGCGCGAAGCCGATCCCGCCGCCGAGCAGGCTCATGATCGAGTAGGTCAGGATCGCCGAGACGATCAGACCGGCGATCGAGACCAGGCCGAGGCCGCGGTAGTAGAGCACCGAGTAGGCGACCACCAGCAGCATGCCGATCGCGCCGGCGATCAGACCGGCCTTGAGCTGGTCGGAGCCGAGCTGCGGGGACACGGTGGTGACGTCACCCTGGTTGAACTCCAGCGGCAGGGCGCCGTAGCTGAGGACGTTGGACAGGTCCTGCGCCTCGGCCTGGCTGAAGGTGCCGGAGATGACGGCCGTGCCGCCGGGGATGGCACCGCGCACGAACGGGTGGGAGACGACCTCGTTGTCCAGCACGATGGCGAACTGGTTGCTCGGGTCCGGCAGCGCGGCCAGCTTGCCGGTGATGGCGGCGAAGTCGTCGGTGCCCTTGCCGTTGAACTGGAGCTGCACCTGCCAGCCGTTGCCCTGCTGGGTGTCCAGGCTGGGCTGGGCCTTGGAGACGTCCGAGCCCTTCACGGCCACCGGGCCGAGGACGAGCTTGGAGTAGGCGCCGCCCTTCTCGGGCTTCTGGGAGCAGGCGACGACGGCCTTGTCCTCGGGCTGCGCCACGCCCAGCTGCTGGCGCTGGTCGGGCTTGGTGCAGTCGAGGGTGGCGAACGCGGCCTGGAGCTCCGGCGGCACGGTGCCCGTGGTCAGCCCGGCGGCGAGGTCGGCCGGGTTGGGGGCCGTGGCGGGGGCGCTCGGGGCGCCGGAGGCGGCCGCGGAGGGCGCGCCGGAGGCCGGGGCGCTCGCGGCACCACTGGCGGCGGCGGTCACGCCGGTGGCGGCGGTGGAGGGGCTCGCGTCGGCCGCGAGGGCCTCACCGACCGAGCGGCCCTGCTTGGTGGCGCTCGCGCTCGCGCCGGGGGTGCCGGCGGCGGCCGCGGACGGCGTGCCGGAGGCAGCGGCGCTGGGAGCGGCCGAACCGGTGGCCGAGGGGGCCGCGGCCGGGGTGCCGGAGGCGCCGGCGGACGGGGTGGCGGTGGGCGCCGGGATCTGGAGACCGCTGGGCGCCACGGCCAGGACCGGGCGGAAGAAGAGCTTCGCGGTGGTACCGACCTTGTCGGCCGCGTTCTCCTTGTCCCCGCCCTTGGGGATGTTCACGATGATCGTGTCCGAGCCCTGGGTCTGGACCTCCGCCTCGGAGACACCCATCCCGTTGACCCGGCGCTCGATGATCCCGGTGGCGATGTCCATGTTGGACTTGTTGATCGCCTTGGGGTCGGTCGACCTCGCGGTCAGCGTGATGCTGGTACCGCCGGCGAGGTCGATCCCGAGGCGGGGCTTGGTGTTGCCCGTCCCGAACATGAGGGCGACCAGTCCGACGGTGACGACCAGGATGAGGGCCAGCGCCCGCCCTGGGTAGCCGTCGCGCGGGCGCGACTTGGGTGTTGCCACCTTGCTCGTTTCTCCCTGTCCATGCCACTTCGCCGACCGGACCCCCGTCCGGCTCGTGGCGGAACGGGGGCATGGCGGATCTGCGGCCCTGAGGTCCTGTGGGCTCGCGGCACTGCGCCGCGCGGCCGGGCGGGTTGCCCGTCCGTACTACTTGCTCGCGGGAGCCCCGCCCTCGACATCGCCCTTCTCGGCGCTGTCCTTGGTGAGCGTCAGCGGCTTGTCCTCGACCAGCGCGGCGTCGGCGTCCGCGTCCTCCGGCTCGGACAGCTCGTCCTCGGCGGGGCGGCCGTTGATGATCGCGTCGTACTCCTGGGCGTCCAGGACGGCCGCGACCGCGCTCTTGGTGAAGTGGGCGAACACGCCGGGCGCGATCTCCAGCTCGACGGTCTCGTCGTGGACCGCCTTCACCTGGGCGTACAGACCGCCGATGGTGCGCACTCCCGCTCCGGGCTCCAGCGAGGTCTGCATGCTCTGCATCTGCTGCTGGCGCTTCTTCTGCGACCGGAACATGAGCACGATCGCGATGATCGGGAGGAGAAGGATGATGAAGTTCACTGCAGCCAGGGTCCTTTACGGGTCGCCGGTCGGCGGCCTGTGTGGTATTGGTCGGCCCGTCAGGTGAGAGGGGCGGTCCGGCGGAGTCTAGGCGACCCCGAACTGATCGGACAACGCCAAGCATCGCATCCTGTCGCCGAAAGTGGCGACCCTCCGCCTGCACAGTTTCCCCGGACTTCTCCCCCGGCATCTCCGCCCGGCCCGGTACCGGGGCCCTGCGGGAACCGGGGACCGCTCATCACCCGTTCAGCCCTCGTCCGGCGGGAAGAGTTCGGTCTGGGCCGGGACGGCACCCCGAGTGGTCTGGACCGGAGGGGTCATCCCGAGGTGCTGCCAGGCGGCGGCGGTGGCGATCCGGCCGCGCGGGGTGCGGGCGAGCAGGCCCTCGCGCACCAGGAACGGCTCGGCGACCTCCTCGACCGTCTCGGCCTCCTCGCCGACCGCGACCGCCAGTGTCGACAAACCGACCGGTCCGCCGCCGAACAGCCGCAGCAGCGCGTCCAGCACCGCGCGGTCCAGCCGGTCCAGGCCGCGGGCGTCGACCTCGTAGACGTCCAGCGCCTGGGCCGCGATCCCGGCGTTGACCACGCCGTCGTGCCGGACCTGGGCGTAGTCGCGCACCCGGCGCAGCAGCCGGTTGGCGATGCGCGGGGTGCCGCGCGAGCGCCCGGCGATCTCGGCCGCGCCGGCCGGGTCGATCTCCACGTCCAGTAGCGCGGCCGAGCGGTGCACCACCCGCTTGAGCTCGGCCGGCGCGTAGAACTCCATGTGCCCGGTGAAGCCGAAGCGGTCCCGCAGCGGCGGCGGCAGCAGGCCGGCCCGGGTGGTGGCGCCGACCAGGGTGAAGGGCGGCAGCTCCAGCGGGATGGCGGTGGCCCCCGGGCCCTTGCCGACGATCACGTCGACCCGGAAGTCCTCCATCGCCATGTAGAGCATCTCCTCGGCCGGGCGGGACATCCGGTGGATCTCGTCGAGGAAGAGCACCTCCCCCTCGGTGAGCGAGGAGAGGATCGCCGCGAGGTCGCCCGCGTGCTGGATGGCCGGCCCGGAGGTGATCCGGATCGGCGCGCCCAGCTCGGCCGCGATGATCATCGACAGGGTCGTCTTGCCGAGCCCGGGCGGGCCGCTCAGCAGGACGTGGTCCGGCGCGGCGCCGCGCTTGCGGGCGGCCTGGAGCACCAGCGACAGCTGCTCGCGCACCCGCTCCTGGCCGATGAACTCCTCCAGCAGCTTGGGCCGCAGCGCCGCCTCGACCGCCTGGTCCTCGCCGTCGGCGGCGGCCGTGACCAGCCGGTCGGCCGCCGGGTCGGAGTCGTACGGGGTCATCAGCGGGGGCTCCAATGTCGACAAACGGACAGATCGTCAGGTGGGTTTCAGCGGGCCCGGTTCAGGGTGCGCAGCGCGGCCTTCAGCAGGGCGCCGACGTCGGTGACGGCCTGCACCTCCGCCTCCGGGGCGACGGCGGCGACCGCCTCGTCCGCCTCCCGCGGCGCGTACCCGAGGCCGACCAGCGCGGAGTGCAGCTGCTCGCTCCACGGCGCGGGCCCGGCGGCGAGCGGCTTCTGCGCCGGGACGCTGCCGTGCGGAGCGCCCAGCTTGTCCTTGTACTCCAGCAGCAGCTTGGCCGCCTTGGCCTTGCCGATGCCGGGCACCGCCACCAGCGCCTTCTCGTCCCCGCCCGCCACCGCCAGCCGGAGCGCGTCCGGACTGTGCACGCCGAGGATCGCCTGCGCCAGCTTGGGCCCGACGCCCGGCGCGGCCTGCAGGATCTCGAACACGGCCCGCTCGTCGTCGTCGGCGAAGCCGAACAGCGTCAGCGAGTCCTCCCGGACGACCAGCGAGGTCGCGAGCCGGACCGGCTCGCCCAGCCGCAGCCCGGCCAGCGTGTTCGGCGTGCACTGCACGGCCATGCCGACCCCGCCGACCTCGACGACCGCGAGCCCGGTGGAGATGGCCGCCACGGGTCCTTGTACGAAGGCGATCACCGGATGCTTCCTCTCTGGGGGGTGGCGCGGGCCGCCTGGATCGCGGCCTCCAGCCGGTTCGTCGTCCGGCCGCGCCAGATGTGGCAGATGGCCAGCGCCAGCGCGTCGGCGGCGTCGGCCGGCTTCGGCGGGGCGTCCAGCCGCAGCAGACGCTGCACCATGGCGGTGACCTGCGCCTTGTCGGCCCGGCCCGAGCCGGTGACGGCGGCCTTGACTTCGCTCGGGGTGTGCAGGGTGACCGGGATGCCGCGCCGGGTGGCGCACAGCATCGCCACCGCGCTGGCCTGGGCGGTGCCCATCACCGTCCGCACGTTGTGCTGGGCGAAGACCCGCTCGACGGCGACCAGGTCGGGCCGGTGCTCGTCGAGCCACGCCTCGATGCCCTGCTCGACCAGCAGCAGCCGCGGCCCGATCTCGGCGTCCGCGGGCGTGCGCACCACGCCGACCCCGACCATCCGCAGCGGCCGCCCCGGCGTGCCCTCGACCACGCCGACACCGCACCTGGTCAGCCCCGGGTCCACGCCCAGTACCCGCACGTCACGCCCCGCCTCTCGTCCTCGACCTGCGAAGGCTACCGTCCCGGTCGGACAACCCGACCGACGACACCGGCCCGGTGGTCCAGGGACCACCGGGCCGGGAAGTGAGAACGGTCACGCCGGACCGGTCACCGGGTGACTCACTCGGCGTCGAGCTGCGCACCGACCTCGTCGGAGATGTCGAAGTTCGCGAAGACGTTCTGCACGTCGTCGCTGTCCTCCAGCGCGTCGATCAGCTTGAGGATCTTGCGGGCGCCGTCGACGTCCAGCTCGACCTGCATGCTCGGGAGGAAGTTGGCCTCGGCCGAGTCGTAGTCGACGCCGGCGTCCACCAGCGCGGTGCGCACGGCGACCATCTTGGAGGCCTCGGAGACGATCTCGAACGAGTCGCCGAGGTCGTTGATCTCCTCGGGCTCCTGGTCGAGGACGACCTCGAAGAGCTTGTCCTCGTCCACGCCGTCGGCCTTGGGCACGATCACGACGCCCTTGCGGGTGAACAGGTAGGACACCGAGCCCGGGTCGGCCATCGAGCCGCCGTTGCGGGTCATGGCGACGCGCACGTCGGAGGCGGCGCGGTTGCGGTTGTCGGTGAGGCACTCGATCAGGACCGCGACGCCGTTCGGGCCGTAGCCCTCGTACATGATGGTCTGGTAGTCGGCGCCGCCGGCCTCCAGACCGCCACCGCGCTTGACGGCGCGGTTGATGTTGTCGATCGGGACCGAGCTCTTCTTCGCCTTCTGGATGGCGTCGTAGAGGGTCGGGTTGCCCTGCGGGTCGGGACCGCCGGTACGCGCCGCCACCTCGATGTTCTTGATCATCTTGGCGAAGAGCTTGCCGCGCTTGGCGTCGATCACGGCCTTCTTGTGCTTGGTGGTAGCCCACTTAGAGTGGCCGGACATCGCCAGCTCCTTTACGTCGCCAAATGGAAATGAAACAGATGAGATCTTACCGGTGTCGTCACCGGTGAGGAGCACACGGTCAGCACACGCCCCCGCGGGCTACGCGGCGAGGTGCTCCTCGACCATCCGTACGAAGTAGGCGTGCACCCGGTGGTCGCCGGTGAGCTCCGGGTGGAACGACGTGGCCAGCAGGTTCCCCTGGCGCACCGCGACGATGCGGCTCTCCGGGCCGTCCGCGGCGGGGAGCTCGGCCAGCACCTGCACGCCGGCACCGACGGCCTCGACCCAGGGCGCGCGGATGAACACGCCGTGCACCGGCGCGTCGCCCAGGCCGTCGAAGGCGATCCCGGACTCGAAGGACTCGTTCTGGCGGCCGAAGGCGTTGCGCCGCACGGTCATGTCGATGCCGCCGACGGTCTCCTGGTCCTCACGGCCGTCGAGGATCTTGTCCGCCAGCATGATCATGCCCGCGCAGGTGCCGTACACCGGCATCCCGGCGGCGACCCGCTCGCGCAGCGGCTGCATCACGTCGAACAGCAGGGCCAGCTTGGACATGGTGGTGGACTCACCGCCGGGGATGACCAGCGCGTCGACCTCGGCCAGCTCCTCGGCGCGGCGCACCGGACGGGCGAGCGCGTCGGCCTCGGCCAGCGCCACCAGGTGCTCACGGACGTCGCCCTGCAGGGCGAGGACGCCGATGACGGGAGTGCTCACGGTCTTCAACCTCGTTCGATCTTCTGGGGGAGTGCGTGGCGCGGGGGGGGGGGGGGGGGCCGCGCGGGGGGGGGGGGCCGGGGGGGGGGGGGGGGGGGCGGGCTTCGCCTAGACGGCGCGGTGATCAACGCGTGCGCGGGGGCGGGGGGTGTG
>NZ_JBHWGV010000014.1:35465-45223 GCF_042732955.1 Kitasatospora sp. NPDC059747
CCCTCGTGCTATCTTGGGGGGGGGGGGGGGGGGCGCCCGCGCGGGGGGGGGGGGGGGGCGGGGCCCCGGCTCGGTGCGGGGGGAAGCGATTACCAGCCGCGGTTGGCGTAGCGCTCGGTCTCCGGCAGGGTGTCGCAGTTGATGCCGACCATGGCCTCGCCGAGGTTGCGCGAGGCGTCCGCGATGATCTTCGGGTCGTCGAAGAAGGTGGTGGCCTTCACGATGGCGGCGGCGCGCTTGGCCGGGTCGCCCGACTTGAAGATGCCGGAGCCGACGAAGACGCCCTCGGCGCCCAGCTGGCGCATCAGCGCGGCGTCGGCCGGGGTGGCCACGCCACCGGCGGAGAACAGCACGACCGGCAGCTTGCCGAGCTCGGCGACCTCCTTGACCAGCTCGTACGGGGCGCGCAGCTCCTTGGCGGCGGCGTACAGCTCGTTGTGGTCCAGGGCGCGCAGCTGGCCGATCTCGTTCTTGATCTGGCGCAGGTGGCGGACCGCCTCGACGACGTTGCCGGTGCCGGCCTCGCCCTTCGAGCGGATCATGGCCGCGCCCTCGGCGATGCGGCGCAGGGCCTCGCCCAGGTTGGTGGCGCCGCAGACGAAGGGGGTGGTGAAGGCCCACTTGTCCGAGTGGTTGACCTCGTCGGCCGGGGTCAGGACCTCGGACTCGTCGATGTAGTCGACACCGAGCGACTGCAGGACCTGGGCCTCGACGAAGTGGCCGATGCGGGACTTGGCCATGACCGGGATCGAGACCGCCTCGATGATCTCCTCGATCATGTTGGGGTCCGACATGCGGGCGACGCCGCCGTCCTTGCGGATGTCGGCCGGGACCCGCTCCAGCGCCATGACGGCGACAGCGCCGGCGTCCTCGGCGATCTTGGCCTGCTCGGCGTTGACCACGTCCATGATCACACCGCCCTTGAGCTGCTCGGCCATGCCGCGCTTCACCCGGGCGGTGCCGATCTGCGGCTGGTCTGCGGTGGTGGGGGTGGTGGACACGTGAGACCTCACTCGAAGATGAACCAGTGCTATCGCCCTATGGTAGGCGCATGAATTGACGCATCCATGCGCCACCAAGTCCAGCCCGCCCCACCGGATGCGACAAACAGGCCCTATCCGGGCGTCAGGCCGGAGCGCCCTCCGGGGTCAGCGCCGGAGGCGGCGCGTCGTCCATCTCGAAGGCCATCGGGAAGGGCGCCTTGCCCGCCAGCCGGAAGTACCGCACCAGCCGGTGCTGGCGCACAGCCCGGGCCGCCCGCACCGCGTCGTTGTGGAACCGGCGCGCCATCGGCACCCGCCGCACCGCCGCCGTGAGGTCCCTCACGGCCTCGTCGCCGCCCGGCTCCGCCACCAGCGCCGCCACCTGCTCCGGCTCGGCCAGCACCGCCCGCAGCGCCAGGCTCAGCTGGCTCTCCGCCACCTCGCGCTGCTCGTCGTCGGCCTGCCGGGCCGCGTGCGCCGCGTCCAGCAGCAGCAGCGACGCCGCCGGGTCCAGCAGCGACGAGGTCGCCAGCTCCATCGCCACCGACGCCCGGCGGACCAGCTGCGCGTCCAGCGCCGCACGGGCCGCGTCGATCCGGGCGTGCAACCGGTCCAGCCGGCCGGCCGTCCAACTCAGGTACATGCCGAACAGCACCACGGCCACGCCGGCCCAGATCCACGTAGTCACGGGCCGCTACGTTACCGGGCCGGAGAAACGTGGAACGCAGGCCGCCCGGTCAGGCGGCGGTAGCGTTCCGGTAACTCCCCCGGTCGATGTCCTCGACGTTCACCGCGGTGAACAGCCGGGTGCCGGCCGGCGGCGTGACGTGCGCGGCCAGCAGCGCCAGGACGCCCTCGCTGAGCGCCGCCTTCGCCTCCGGCGTGCGGCCCGGGAAGATCTGGAACTGGACGTACACCTGGGCGTCGGCGCCCTCGCTCTCCCCCACCACGAACTCGTCGTTGGCCCGGAAGAGCGTCTTGCACGCCTCCGGCTTCGCGTCGATCGTGCTCACCGCGAGCCGGTTGATCGCCAGGCCCAGCGCCCGGCGGTCGAAGGCACCGGCCAGGCCGGCCGAGTAGTCGACGGAGATCTGCGGCATCGTTGCCCCCATGGGTCACGGCAGTACGGACGCCCGACCCTAACCCCCGCTCACACCCGGATCAGTCCCTGGCCAGCCCGAACCGGCCCCGCCGCCCGCTGCGCACGTCCTCCTCGACGACCGCAGCCGCGCCCGCCGTCACCGTCTCGTACACCGCGAGGATGTCCGCGCCGACCGTCGACCAGTCGAAGCGCCGCACGTGCCGCGACGCCGCCTTCCGCAGCTCCTCCAGCCGCGCCGGGTCCCCCAGCAGCCGCAGCGCCGACTTCGCCAGCGCGTCCGCGTCCTCCACCGGGAACAGCTCGCCCGCGTCACCGCCGTCCAGCACCTGCTTGAACGCGTCCAGGTCGCTCGCCAGCACCGGCGCGCCCGCCGACATCGCCTCGACGAGGATGATCCCGAAGCTCTCGCCGCCGGTGTTCGGCGCCACGTACAGGTCCACGCTGCGCAGCAGCCGCGCCTTCTCGCGGTCGCTCACCATGCCCAGGAACTCGACCTGCGCCCGCACCTCGGGCGCGAGGCCCGCCACGGCCTCCTCCTCGTCGCCCTTGCCCGCCACCAGCAGCCGCACGCCCGGCCGCTCGGCCAGGATCCGCGGCAGCGCCGCCAGCAGCGTCGGCAGGCCCTTGCGCGGCTCGTTGATCCGCCCGATGAAGCCGATCGTGCCCGGCTCGCCGGCCGCCGCGCCGCCCGTCCAGCGCTCGTCCGGCTCGGCCTCCGCGAAGAAGCCGACGTCCACGCCGTTGGGGATCACCACCGCGTCCCCGCCCAGGTGCTCGACCAGCGTGCGCCGCGCGTACTCCGACACCGCGATCCGGGCCCGCATCTTCTCCAGACCGGGCTGGAGGATCGGCGAGGCCGCGATCATCGCCCGCGAGCGCGGGTTCGACGTGTGGAACGTCCCCACCATCGGCCCGGACGCCGACCACGCGGCCAGCATCGACAGGCTCGGCGAGGCCGGCTCGTGCACGTGCAGGATGTCGAACCGCCCGTCGTGCAGCCACCGCCGCACCCGCGCCGCCGACAGGATCCCGAAGCTCAGCCGCGCCACCGAGCCGTTGTACGGCACCGCCACCGCCCGCCCGGCCGAGACCACGTACGGCGGCAGCGCCTCGTCGTCCTCCGCGGGCGCCAGCACCGACACCTCGTGTCCGAGGCCGATCAGGTGCTCGGCCAGGTCCCGGATGTGGAACTGCACCCCGCCGGGGACGTCCCAGTCGTACGGGCAGACGATGCCGATCTTCACGGGTTCCTCATGCTCCTTCGCGTGCTCCGGTACGGCAGCGGGCCCGGCGTCTCAGGACCCGGTCGCCTCCGCCGCGGGCTCGCCGGCCGGCTCCGGCGCGTCCCCGCGCACCGGCAGGACCCGCTCCCCCACCTGCTCCCCCGCTGTCCCCCCAACCGTCTCACGGACGGGAAGGTCGGCCAGCCAGAAGCGCTGCAGCATGTGCCAGTCCTCGGGGTGCTCGGCGATCCCCCGCTCCCACACGTCCGCCATCGCCTGCGTCATCGCCAGCGTCCGCTCCTTGCGGTCCCCCTCCGCCGGCACCGGCACCTCCGGGTGGATCAGCGCCCGCAGCAGCGGCCCGTCGTACCAGAGCGTCACCGGCAGCAGCGCCGCCCCCGTCCGCTGGCACAGCGCCGCGGGACCGGCCGGCATCCGCGTCGCCTCGCCGAAGAACGACACCTCGATGCCCGCCTCCGACAGGTCCCGGTCCCCCACCAGGCACACCAGCCGCCCCTCGCGCAGCCGCCGCGCCAGGGTGCCGATCACGTTCACCCCGCCGCCGGTCAGCGCCAGGACCTCCATGCCCTGGCCCTCCCGGAACTCCACGAACCGGTCGAACAGCCGCTCCGGCTTCAGCCGCTCGGCGACCGTCGTGAACGGATGGCCCTGCTGCGCGACCCAGGTGCCCGCGAGGTCCCAGTTGCCCATGTGCGGCAGCGCTATCACCGCGCCCCGGCCGGCCTCCAGCGCCCCGCGCAGGTGCTCGAAACCCTCCACCTGCACGTCCCTGGCAATCCGCTCCCGGCTCCACACCGGCAGCCGGAACGACTCCATCCAGTACCGCAGGTACGAGCGCATCCCCGCCCGCGACAGCGCACGCAGCGCCACCTCGTCCAGCCCGGGACGGACCCGCCGCAGGTTCGCCTCCAGCTGCAGCACCCGCTTGCCGCGCTTGCGCCACGCGTAGTCCGCCAGCCGGTCGAACAGCGCCCGCGCCACCCGCTCGGGCAGGTGCTTCAGCACCGCCCAGCCCAGCGCGTACGCCCAGTACACCAGTCGGTCCGTCACCGCAGGACGCCCCCCATCAGCTCCCGGCCGCCACACGGTCGGCCTCGAACGCCTCGCGGCGCACGGTCAGCATCCGCTGCAGCACCGTGATCAGGCTGCCCACCGCGACCAGCCACAGCGCCACCGGCAGCAGCCACTCCACGTACGGCACCCCGAACTCGTGCAGACCCGCGACCCCGGCCGCCACCAGGCTGGCCACCAGCCGCTCGGCCCGCTCCACCAGCCCCGACACGTCGCACGCCAGGCCCTGGCTCTGCGCCCGCGCCTTCGTGTACGACACCACCAGACCGCTCGCCAGGCACACGATCGCCACCGCGCACAGCAGGTTGTTGTCGCCCTTGCCCGCGTACCACATCGCCAGACCGCCGAAGATCGCCGCGTCGGCGACCCGGTCCAGCGTCGAGTCCAGGAACGCGCCCCACTTGGTGCTCCGGCCCAGCTGGCGCGCCATGTTCCCGTCCACCAGGTCCGAGAAGATGAACAGCGTGATCGTGATGGTGCCCCAGAAGAACTCCCCGCGCGGGAAGAACACCAGCGCACCGGCCACCGAACCGGCGGTACCGATCAGCGTCACGGCGTCCGGGCTCACGCCCAGCCGGATCAGGAACGCGGCGAACGGGGTCAGGACACGTGTGAAGAAGGCACGCGCGTATTTGTTGAGCATGGCCTTCCCGACCGCTCCGATCTCCCTGGTACCCGCCTGGCGCAACACGCGCGGCAGACGGCCGGACGGATCAGCCCGCCCGGCGCACCCATCGTAGCCACGCCGACGACACGCTCCGGCGCACGCACCGCCCGACGGCGCACCGACCGACCCGCACACGCGCACCACGATCGGCCGCCCGCACGACACGCGCCCCGGCGAGACCCGACCCTAGACTTTCGAAAGACAGCCTCGGCGCCACGGGAGGAGACCCCGATGCCCGACCGCAGCACCGCACGAGCCGGCCAGGCCCCCAACGTCACCGGCCCCCGCGACCTGCGCAACGTCGTCCTCATCGGCTGCAGCGGTGTGGGCAAGACCACCCTCGCCGAAACCCTCGCCCTCACCGCCGGCGCCACCGGCCGGGCCGGCCGCGTCGCCGACGGCACCACCGTCTCCGACCACGAGGACATCGAGCACCAGCAGCAGCGCTCCGTCCAGCTCGCGCTGCTCCCCCTCGAATGGCGCGGCACCAAGATCAACCTGATCGACCCGCCCGGCCACCCCGACTTCGCCGCCGACCTGCGCGCCGCCCTGCACGCCGCCGACGCCGCCGTCTTCGTCGTCTCCGCCACCGACCCCGTCACCGCCCCCACCCGCGCCCTCTGGCGCGAGTGCGCCGCCGAAGGCATCCCCCGCGCCGTCGCCGTCGCCAAGCTCGACCTCGCCCGCACCGGCTTCGACGACATCCTCACCGCCTGCCACGACGCCTTCGAGCTCGGCCCCGACACCCTGCGCCCGCTGTTCCTGCCCGTCCACCACGACGGCCACCCCGACGGCAGCGTCGACCTGCTCACCGGACAGACCTACGGCGACGCCACCCCCCTGCCCGACACCGCACCCGCCCGCGAGAGCCTCGTCGAAGCCATCTCCGGCCAGGACGACGCCCTCATGGAGCGCTACCTCGCCGGCGACACCCTCGACACCGACGCCCTCGAAGCGGGCATGCGCCGCGAAGTCCTCGCCTGCACCCTTCACCCCGCCGTCCCCACCAGCGAGAACGGCCTCGGCGCCGCCGAACTCCTCGACCTCATCGCCCACACCTTCCCCGACCCCACCGAACGCACCCGCCCCGGGCCCGCCTGCGACCCCGACGCCCCCCTCGCCGCCCAGGTCATCCGCGTCACCGGCGACGCCTACGTCGGCCGCATCAGCCTCCTGCGCGTCTACGCCGGCACCCTGCGCCCCGACACCCGCATCCACCTCACCGGCCCCGCGCACCCCGCCGACCAGGACGGCGACGAACGCGTCACCGCCCTCAGCAGCCCCTTCGGCAAACTCCAGCGCCCCGTCCCGCACGCCGTCGCCGGCGACCTCGTCTGCGCCGCCAAACTCACCACCGCCCGCGCCGGCGACACCGTCCACGACCCCGGCCACCCCGTCGAACTCGACGGCTGGACCCTCCCCGAACCCCTGCTGCCCATCGCCGTCGAAGCCCACAGCAAGGCCGACGACGACAAGCTCTCCCAGGCCCTCACCCGGCTCACCGCCGAGGACCCGGCCCTGCGCCTCGAACAGAACCCCGACACCCACCAGCTCGTCCTCTGGTGCACCGGCGAGGCCCACGCCGACGTCGTCCTCGACCGCCTGCGCACCCGCCACGGCGTCCACGTCGACACCGTCGAGCCCAAGGTCGCCCTGCGCGAGACCTTCGGCAGCGCCGCCGCCGGCCACGGCCGGCTCGTCAAGCAGTCCGGCGGCCACGGCCAGTACGCCATCTGCGACCTCGAAGTCGAACCCCTCCCCGCCGGCTCCGGCTTCGAGTTCCAGGAACACGTCGTCGGCGGCGCCGTGCCCAAGCACTTCATCCCGTCCGTCGAGAAGGGCGTCCGCGCCCAGCTCGCCAAGGGCGTCGCCACCGGACACCCGCTCGTCGACGTCCGCGTCACCCTCACCGACGGCAAGGCCCACTCCGTCGACTCCTCCGACGCGTCCTTCCAGACCGCCGCCGCCCTCGCCCTGCGCGACGCCGCCGAACACGCCGTCATCCGCCTGCTCGAACCCGTCGCCGCCGTCAGCGTCCTGCTCCCCGACGACTACCTCGGCGCCGTCCTCGGGGACCTCTCCGCACGCCGCGGCCGCGTCCTCGGCAGCGACAACGCCGGCCCCGGACTCACCCTCCTGCGCGCCGAGGTCCCCGAGCTCGAACTCACCCGCTACCCCCTCGACCTGCGCTCCCTCACCCACGGCACCGCCGAGTTCAGCCGCGCCTACCTGCGGCACGAACCCATGCCCGCCGCCATCGCCGAACGCTACGACGACTGAACGGCCTGCCGGTTCGGCAGCGCGCACGCCGGCGTACCACCCGGCATCCGGTGCCGGTTCCTCGCCACCCAGCGGTACACCACGCCCACCACCGGCCGCACCGGAGCCAGCGTCAACAGCGCGCCCAGGTACGCCCACGCGCCGCCCGACCGCATCAGCAGCCGCGCCACCGCCTGCGCACCCCCGTACACCCGCCCCGCCGGAGTCACCCACAGCACCTCGCGCTCCGCACGCTCCCAGGTGACCTCGCCCGCGCCACCCGCCCGCGCGTCCAGCGCCGCCAGATCGGCGAACTGGAACGGCACCGCCTCCCAGCCCCCCGACGCCAGCGTCTGCCGCAGATACCGCTCCGCCCACCCCAGGCACGACGAGCAGAACGCGCAGTCCCCGTCGAAGACCAGCACCGGATCCTTCACGGCAACCCCTTCCATCGCAGTCACGATCATCCTGCACCCACGCCACCGGACCGGAACCACCGGGTATCGACACCGGCGAAGCTGGGCATCATGCCTCTCGAACCAACGCGGCAGCCAACGCGGCAACCAACGCGGCCCGATCGTGACGGTACTTCAGACGATCATCCGCGCAGCACCACCACGGCACGGTAACCTGCCGCTGACAAGGGGAGGAGGGGACACCACCGTGACCACACTCGACATGACCCCGGGTGCGCAGATACCCCGGACCGACGCCGGCCCGCAGACCGCCGTCACCCAGGCGCTCTCCTCCGCGGCCTACCGGGACGGCGAGATCGAACCCTTCGTCGAGAAGATCGGCGCCGCCACCTACAAGAAGCCACGCTTCCGGCTGTTCCGAGCCAATCTCGGCGAGGCCTTCAGCACCGCCGTCATCGCCCGCGCCCTCGGCGCGACCCGCAAGCCCATCGTGCCCTCCTTCGGCACCGACACCCGCCAGATCGTCGAACACTGCCTCGCCGCCCAGGAGTTCCGCGGCAACCGGGACCGCCAACTCACCACCATCACCGTGGTGTTCGGCCTCCTCGCCCTGCCCGGAAGCCTCATCTGGCTGGCCGCGTTCTACCTCCGCACCTGGCTCCTCAAGGACAAGTCCCGCCAGAACGAGGTCTACGGCGGCCTCGCCCTCCTCGCCGCCGGCGCCGTCGCCGTCCTCCTCGCCCTGCGCCCCCCGGCCGCCGGACTCCTCGGCCTCTACCTGCGCATCACCATGATCGCCCCGGTGATCGGCTGGTTCCTCGCCAAACGCATCGTCCTGCGCTCCACCCGCGAACTGCGCGCCCGCTGGCAGGCCCTCGTCGAGGGCAACGCCGTCGCCGCCACCGTCGCCAAGGCCGTCCCCCGCGACGACCTCGACAAGAAGGCCGTCGACCTGCGCGACAAGCTCGGCCGCCTCGAAGCCGAGCAGGAGACCAACGTCCAGCACTACGCCGGCCCCAAGGGCATCCTCGGCGTCGGCCGCCGCTGGGGCGAATGGCGACTCGTCGACGTGCTGCGGCCCGCCGAGGGCCACAGCGACTTCCGCGCCTTCCACCCCTGGGACCTCGTCCGCAAGATCGGCGCCCACCTCAAGGGGCTCTCGATCAGCGAGGTCGCCAACAGCGGCATGACCAACGTCTCGATCAAGCAGTGGGCGGTGCTCGAAGTCGGCGAGAACGCCGACGAGATCTCCCGCCCCGCGGGCGCCGACATGGACGGCGACCGGATGCGCGACTTCGCCGTCCAGACCATCGCCGACAAGCAGACCTTCTCCGGCGGCGGCGCCCGGCACTACCTCGCCACCCAGTTCATCACCTTCGACGGCAAGCTGATCATCACCTTCACCGTCACCGTCACCCTGCTCGCCAACACCCTCACCGTGACGGTCGCCGGCTACGCGCTCGGCCCGGTCGCCGGCGTCTTCGGGGACAAGCCCGCCCCCAAGGAGAAGACGATCCAGAAGACCGGCAAGTTCTGGGAGGAGCGGACCGTCCAGCTCCCCCTGATCGACAACGACGAAGTGGTGCGCCAGGCCCTGCGCGCACCCCTGGTCCGCATCCCCGGGCTGCTCGCCTGGCTCGGCGGCGGCATCGGCCTGCCCGAGCCCTTCGGCTTCCGGCACGCCTGGGCGAACCCGCCGTGGAGCAGCCGCTTCATGACGGACAACGCGCTCAACGCCTCCGTCCCGGTGCTCAGCGCGGTCCACGCCGCCACGCTGGAGTTCCTGGAGGAGCACGACCTCGACACCGAGCGCTTCTTCAAGAACCGCACCTCGATCATCAAGTCCGAGGCGCAGGGCACCCGGCCGTACAAGGTCGACCAGTTCGACGCGGGCTGAGCGATCGGCCGGGCGACACGACGGAGGGGCGGGGGGGCGGGGGAGGCGGGGGGCGCCGCCGCGCCCCGGCGCCCCCGCGCGGGCCCGCGGCGCCCGCGACCGCGGCAGCACCCTCTCGG
>NZ_JBHWGV010000014.1:45233-71912 GCF_042732955.1 Kitasatospora sp. NPDC059747
CGGCGGGCCCCCGCCCCCCTCCGCTCACGCGCGTCCGCTCAGTCCTGCGGCCAGACCTCGGCCAGCATCTTGCGGGTGTCCGCCAGCAGCTGCGGCAGCACCTTCGTGTGCCCCACCACCGGCATGAAGTTGGTGTCCCCGCCCCAGCGTGGCACCACGTGCTGGTGCAGGTGCGCCGCGATCCCCGCCCCGGCCGCCGCGCCCTGGTTCATCCCGATGTTGAACCCGTGCGCGCCGGAGGCGGCCCGCAGCGCGGTCATCGCCTTCTTGGTGAACCCGGCCAGCTCGGCGGTCTCGGCCTCGTCCAGGTCGGTGTAGTCCGCGACGTGCCGGTACGGGACCACCATCAAGTGGCCGCCGTTGTACGGGTAGAGGTTCAGCACCGCGAAGACGGACGTGCCGCGCGCGACGACCAGCCCGTCCTCGTCGCTCAGCGACGGGATCGAGCAGAACGGGCAACCGTCGTCCGGAGCCGGGCCGGTGGGCTTGTTCTCACCCTGGATGTACGCCATCCGATGGGGGGTCCACAGGCGGCGGAAGCCGTCCGGCTCACCGACGCCCCGCTGCAGTTCCGGCTCAGTCGTCATGCTGATCAGCATATTCGCCCGAGGCCCCCTGCAAAGCCGCGCGGGGCAGACTCCTCAGGAGCCTGCCCCGCGTCGAGGTCAACCGGACTGCGACGTCACACCTGGATGCGGTTCTTCACCGCGTCCACGATCTCCGCGACGGCGTCCGCGACCAGCACGCCGTTCTTCTGCTCGCCGTTGCGGTAGCGGAAGGAGACGGCCCCGGCCTCGATGTCGTCGTTGCCGGCGATCAGCATGAACGGAACCTTGCTCTTCTGGGCGTTCCTGATCTTCTTCTGCATGCGGTCGTCCGAGGTGTCGACCTCGACCCGGATCCCGTGCTTCTTCAGCTCGGCCGCGACCTCCAGCAGGTACGGGACGTGCTCGTCGGTGATCGGGATGCCGGTCACGGTGACCGGGGCCAGCCACGGCGGCATGGCGCCGGCGTAGTGCTCCAGCAGCACCGCGAAGAAGCGCTCGATCGAGCCGAACAGCGCGCGGTGGATCATGACCGGCCGCTGACGCGAGCCGTCCGCCGCGGTGTACTCCAGGTCGAAGCGCTCCGGCAGGTTGAAGTCCAGCTGGATGGTGCTCATCTGCCAGGTGCGGCCGATCGCGTCCTTCGCCTGGACCGAGATCTTCGGGCCGTAGAAGGCCGCGCCACCCGGGTCCGGCACCAGCGGAAGGCCCTGCTTCTCGGCCACGGCCGCGAGGACGCGGGTGGCCTCCTCCCAGGTCTCGTCGCTGCCGACGAACTTCTCCGGGTCCTTGGTCGACAGCTCCAGGTAGAAGTCGGTCAGACCGTAGTCGCGGAGCAGGTTGAGCACGAAGGTCAGCGTGGAGTCGAGCTCCTCCGCCATCTGCTCGCGGGTGCAGTAGATGTGCGCGTCGTCCTGCGTGAAGCCGCGGGCCCGGGTCAGGCCGTGCACGACGCCGGACTTCTCGTACCGGTACACCGTCCCGAACTCGAAGAGGCGCAGCGGCAGTTCACGGTACGAGCGGCCGCGCGCGTCGAAGATCAGGTTGTGCATCGGGCAGTTCATCGGCTTGAGGTAGTAGTCCACGCCCTCGTCGAGCTGCATGGGCGGGTACATGCCGTCCGCGTACCAGTCGAGGTGGCCGCTCTTCTCGAAGAGCTTCCCCTTGGTGGCGTGCGGGGTGTAGACGAACTCGTAGCCCTCTTCCTCGTGCCGCTTGCGCGAGTAGTCCTCCATGGCACGGCGGATGATGCCGCCCTTGGGGTGGAAGACGGCGAGGCCGGAGCCGATCTCCTCGGGGATGGAGAAGAGGTCGAGCTCGTTGCCGAGCTTGCGGTGGTCGCGCTTCTCGGCCTCGATCAGGAAGTCGAGGTGGGCCTTCAGCTCGTCCTTGCTCGGCCAGGCGGTCCCGTAGATGCGCTGGAGCATGGGGTTCTTCTCGCTGCCGCGCCAGTAGGCGGCCGCGTTGCGCATCAGCTTGAACGCCGGGATGTGCCGGGTGCTGGGCAGGTGCGGGCCGCGGCAGAGGTCGCCCCAGCACTGGTCGCCGCTCTTGGCGTCCAGGTTGTCGTAGATGGTGAGCTCGCCGGCGCCGACCTCGACGTCGGCGCCCTCGCCGGCGGTGGCGGCGGAGCCCTTGAGGCCGATCAGCTCCAGCTTGTACGGCTCGGCGGCCAGCTCCTCACGGGCGGACTCGTCGGTGACCACGCGGCGGGAGAACTTCTGCCCGCGCTTGATGATCTCCTGCATCTTCTTCTCGATGGCCTTGAGGTCATCGGGGTGGAAGGGCTTCTCGACGTCGAAGTCGTAGTAGAAGCCGTCCTTGACCGGCGGGCCGATGCCGAGCTTGGCCTCGGGGAAGAGCTGCTGCACGGCCTGCGCCATGACGTGCGCGGTGGAGTGGCGCAGGATGTCCAGGCCGTCCTTGCTGCCGATCGCGACCGGCTCGACCTCGTCGCCGTCCTGGACGGCGTAGGCGAGGTCCTTGAGCTGGCCGCCGACGCGGGCGGCGATGATCGAACGGTCGTCGGCGAAGAGCTCGGCGGCCGTAGTGCCCGTGGTCACCACGCGCTCTTCCCGATCGGGTTCGCGGTTGATGATTACCCGGACGTCCGTCACCGGTCTCTCCTGACGTGCTGGATTAGAGGACGCAACACTGCGCTGCGCGTGACGATGGTACCGAGAGCGCCGCCCCCACCGTCCACCGACGGCGATCTAGCCGCCTTCTCCCCCGTCCGTCAGTCCCTTGAGCAGCCGCTCTCGGTCGCCCTCGTCCCATCCGCACAGCTCAAGGCCCTGCGGCCGGGTGAGCCGGCGGAAGCCGCCGCGGCTCTCCAGCCGGCCCGCGACCCGCACCGGGACGCCCGCGAGGTGGGCCTCGGCGGCGAGCCGGTAGTCGGGGTCGGGCAGCCGGACCTTGAGCTCGCGGACCTCGGCGCCGCCGAGGATCCGCAGACGGACGGTGCCGGGGCCGGTCGGGTCGGCGCGCTTGAGGCGGACGACGACGCCGACGACGGTGACGGCGACGGCGGGCTCGATGCGCTCCAGGAGTTCGGCGGCCTCGGCGAGGGCGGGCAGGTCGCCGGGCGAGAAGTCGAGGACGACGCGGCGCTCGCCGAAGCCGCCCGGTGTGCCGGCGGCGGCCGACCAGGCGACCGCGAGCCGCGCGGCGGTCGCGCCGCGCACGAGTTCCTCGACGGACTGCACGAGCTCGCGACTGACCCCGGCCTGGACGGCGTTCTCGAAGGCCTCGGGCCCGCCGCTGACCCGCCGGTAGTCGACGGCGTCGCGCAGTGCCTCCAGCGCGCGGACGAGGGTGGTGACGGCGGCGCGCCCCTCGGGGGCGGGGGTGTAGGCGGTGAGGCCGGCGCCCTGTTCGACGACCAGGACGCGGTCCAGGAAGTCGTCGGCCCAGGTGTCCAGCCGGGCGCCGAAGTAGGCGGCCCTGGTCCGTCCGGCCTTGGCCCCGGCGGCGAGCATGGCGCGGGCCGCCCGGCCGAGCCGTTCGGCGTCCTCCCAGGGCGCGGTGCCGGCCGGTCCGGGCACGTCGCGGTGCCAGCGCAGTTCGTCGCCGGGCACGGAGAGGGCGAGCAGGATCGAGCGGGCAGAGGGGCTGTGCGAGCGGGACAGGGCGGTGACGGCGTCGGTGAGGAGGTCGACCGCGTCATCGAAGCCGTCGCCGGCGGGGACGAGCAGGCTGGTGCCGGGGTCGTCGTCCGGGGGCGTCCAGCGGCCGTACCGGGCGGCGGGGCCGCCGCGCCGCACCCAGCCGTGCCGGGCGAGCAGGGTGGCGAGCACCGCGGGGTCGACGGTGGCCGGGTCGGGCAGGCCGCCGCCGGGCAGGACACCGTCGGGCTCGCCCGGTGCGTGGGGTGGTGTCATGGGTGCGGCTCCTCCCGGCCGGGGCCGGGCCGTCACGGGCTGCCGCCCGCGCCGACCCTGGCCATGATGTCGCACAGCGCGCGGTCGTCGAAGACCTTCGTGGTGGGCACCCGGACGTTGGTGCGGCGCTGCCCGGTGACGGGGTGGCCGGCCAGGTTGACCCAGTAGCAGCAGTGCCGCAGTTCGAGCGCGTCCGGCCGGGCCGCCAGCCAGTGGTCGACCCGGCGCGGCAGCAGCATGACGACGAGGATCCGGGGCACCGCGACGCGGGCCCGGGCGAGCTTGCGCAGGTGGTCGTTGTCCAGGGTGAAGCTGAAGAACGGCCCGGCCGGGTCGGGCGCGATCTGCTGGGTCGCCTTGAGCTGGATCTTGATGGTGACCTCGTCGTCGACCTCGTGCGCCCGGGAGCCGTGGCTGACCTGCCAGTCGATGCCGTTGTCCGGGAAGGGCTGGGAGAGCGAGCAGCCGGCCGCCGCGGCGACCGCGTGCAGGTAGCCGACCTGCAGCGTCTCCATGCAGGCCGTCACCGCGAGGTTCCCCCGCAGGACCGCCGCCGCCTCGTCGGGCTGCGGCTGTGTCAGCGCCATCGCCCCTAGCCTCCCCCCGGGCCCGCCACCCCCGGGAGCGGCCCAAGGCCAGGATCCCCGGCCCGGCCTGCGCCAAACGGTTGAGCGGGCGTCAGAACCGGGTATCACCGGAGTGCGGACCGCACGTCTGAGGGGCAGTCATGCAGCACTACTGGTACACCGGCCCACTCGCCTCCTTCGACACCGAGACCACCGGCGTGGACGTCGAGCACGACCGGATCGTCTCGGCCGCCCTGGTCGTCCAACTCGCCCCGGGCGCACCCGTGCAGACCGAGACCTGGCTGGCCGATCCGGGGGTCCCGATCCCGGACGGCGCCCGGGCGGTGCACGGCATCACCGACGACCACGTGCGCGCGCACGGCCGTCCGGCCCGCGCCGTCGTGGCGGAGATAACCCGGGCCCTGGCCGCGCAGGCCAGGGCCGGGCGGCCGGTGGTGGTGATGAACGCGCCCTACGACCTGACGCTGCTGGACCGGGAGTTGCGCCGCCATCACGGCCTCCCGCTGACGGGCGGGCTGGGCGCGGCCGGACTGGTGGTGCTGGATCCGCGGGTGCTGGACAAGCACGTGGACCGCTACCGCAAGGGCCGCCGGACGCTGACCGACCTGTGCGCGCACTACGGCGTCGAGCTGGCCGGCGCGCACGACGCGGCGGCGGACGCCTCGGCGGCGCTGGCGCTGACGCGGACGATCGGTTCCCGCTACCCGGCGGCGCTGGGCGGGCTCACGGCGGCCGAGCTGCACCTGCGTCAGGCGATCTGGCACGCGGCGCAGGCGCGGGGGCTGCAGAACTGGTTCGACCGGTCCGGGACGCCGGAGCGGGTGGACCTGTCCTGGCCGCTCCGGCCGGCCAGGTGCGGCTGCGGCAGGCGCTTGGAGCCGGAGCACGGCTGCGAGGCGGCGGCGTAGCGGCCGGCTCCGAACGCGCCGCAGGCCCTGACCGGTATCCCGATCAGGGCCTGCGTGCTGTCCGGTGGGCGATACTGGGATCGAACCAGTGACCCCTTCGGTGTGAACGAAGTGCTCTCCCGCTGAGCTAATCGCCCGGGTGCAGGGAAAACATTACCGCATCCCGGAGGGTGGTCCGAACACGCCGCCCGGCGGGGGCCGCTCCCCGGATCGGCTCAGCTCTCGTCCGCCGTCCAGGGGACGGTCAGGCCGTAGCGCGCGAAGTACCAGCCGCCGACCCCGACGAGCGCGGCCAGGCCGAGGGCGGTGAGCGTCAGGTTCCGCCGGCGGACCCGCGGGTCCAGGGCGCGCCGGGCGGCCTCGTTGACCTTGCGGCGGGTCCACCGCAGGGCCAGTTGGGCCCAGGCGAACTCGGTGGCCCACACCCCCATGCCCAGGAAGATCACCACCCAGCCGGGACCGGGCAGCGGCAGCATGACCACGCCGAGGACGACGACGGCGAGGCCGGCCAGGAAGATCACCGCCCGCCAGGCGAGGTGGAGCGGACGGGAACGGCGGATGAACGCGGGAGCCCGTGAGCCGGGCGCCCGGCCGCCTTCGGGGGCCGTCCCGCCGGCCGTGCCGTTCGACATGATCGATTCACCCGTTCCCGTGTTCCCGCCGGTCTTGTCGTTTCGCACAGTCATGCCAGGAAAGTAACCGAGAAGCGGCCCGGTAATGCCGGGCAGGGGCACTCGGGGAAGATTCCGCAATGCGCCGTAAGGGGTACGACTCGGCCCCGAATCGGGACAGAGGGGTTTACATCGGGCTTGGAGGTGGGATGGTCCGTTCGCCGACGTGCGATTCCCCGAGCGCACACTGAGCGAAAGGCCATGGCGCTTATGAACACCACGGTCAGCTGCGAGCTGCACCTGCGCCTCATCGTGTCCAGCGAGTCCTCACTGCCCGTCCCCGCGGGCCTGCGCTACGACACCGCCGACCCCTACGCCGTGCACGCCACGTTCCACACGGGCGCCGACGAGACCGTGGAGTGGGTGTTCGCCCGAGATCTCCTCGCGGAGGGGCTGCACCGACCCACCGGTACCGGCGACGTCCGGGTGTGGCCGTCGCGCAGCCACGGGCAAGGGGTGGTCTGCATCGCGCTGAGCTCTCCGGAAGGAGAAGCCCTGCTGGAGGCCCCTGCCCGGGCGCTTGAGTCGTTCCTCAAGCGGACGGACGCCGCGGTGCCCCCCGGCACCGAACACCGCCACTTCGACCTCGACCGGGAGCTGTCCCACATCCTCGCCGAAAGCTGATCCCGCCCGGAGGCGGTCACGCCCCGCCGACGGCGGGGCCGCACCCCCTGCCGTCATCGCAGCCGTCCTACTCGGGGGCACGGCAGCAGACTCAGCCGCGCACGACGCGGCCTCGGGGCCGGTGCCGGCCCGCTCCCACAATGCGGGCCGGCACCGACGGTCAGAGTGCTTTCACCTCCGGCAGAACCTGGTCACAGAAGAGCTCCAGGGTCTGCCGAGCTTCGGGGAGCGGCATCGCGCCGAAATCGATCTGCCAGAGGATCTCGTCGACGCCGCCGATGTGGTCGTTGAAGGCGCGGATGCGGTCGATGACCGTGGCCGGCGAGCCGGCGATCGCGCCGCCTTCGGTGTAGAGCTTGGAGGGCTGCAGCCCGCGCAGCATCCAGCCGAAGCCGGAGTAGCCGCGGTAGGCCGAGGACTCCCGCCGGTCCCACGGGCTCACGGCCTCCGCCCAGACGTCCAGGTAGCGCCGCAGGTAGGTCTCGGCGATCTCCTCCGCACGCTCGTCGGTCTCCGCGACCACCAGCGGCAGGCTGGCCGCGACCCGGGGCCGCAGCCCGGAGGCGCCGTGCGCCGCCTCGAAGGCGTCGCGGTAGAGGGTCAGCTGGTCGCGGAACTCGTGCGGCGAGATCATCGGCGTGATCAGCAGCCCCAGCCCCTCGGTGCCCAGCCAGGTGAAGCTCTCCGGCGTGCGCACCGCGGCGCCCCACATCGGCGGATGCGGCTGTTGGGTGGGCCGGGGCCGGCCGGTCACGTCGCGGTAGGAGAAGAAGGGCGTCTCTTCGCTGACCTTCTCCTCGGTCCAGATCCGCCGCACCGCGCGGATGGTCTCGCGGTAGCGGTCGACGCTCTCGTCCATCGGTACGCCGAGCGAGTCGAACTCGTCCGGCAGGTATGCCCGGGCGAATCCCACGTCGAGCCGGCCGCCGCTGATCGCGTCCAGCTGGGCGGCGTCCGCCGCCAGCTGGATGGGGTGGTGGAAGACCGGGAGGACGCATCCGGTGATGAGCCTGACCGTGTCCGTCCGGGCGGCCACCGCGGACAGGAAGCCCAGCGGGCTGGGGCAGTAGCCGCCGTAGTGGTGGAGATAGTGCTCGGTCATCTTCACCGAATCCAGACCGCCCGCCTCCGCCCGGACCGACAACTCCAGCGCGTCGCTGAAATAGTCCTGCGGAGATTTCGTCTCCGGCGTACAGTCGGGAAGAAAAGAAAGCCCGAAGCGCACCGATACCACACTCCCTATAGCAGCCGGATTTCCACCAGATGAATCTCGGGGGTTCGTCACCCGATCACTCCGGGGCCTGTCGGCACGCCACCGGGTGTTTCGCCGCTGACGCTACATCGGGCCACCAGGGTCGTCAATAACGACCAGCATTCGGGATCGGGGCTCAAATAAAGCTCAAATCCCCCGGTATCCTCGGAGATACCTACGGTGCTGGGAGTGCGTTATTGACGTCGCTATTCGGGGCTGGAAATGTTGGCATCCGCTGGCGGCTTATGCGGCCGTGGCCTTACGCCGACGTGAACGGCGGAGGAACACGGGTGTGGTCTCCATGGGCGCACGAGCGGGTCGTTCCGGCGCGCAATGTCCATCATGAACGACTTCTATGGATGTGTAGCCATGACCTCCACCATCGACACACACGCTGCTGCCGACGCCGGCGGGCAGCCGGCGCCCGACCGGCGGAGATCCGTCCAGCTCGTCGAGTTCACCGCCATGCAGGGGGTCCGGTACAGCGTCACCCTCGGGTACCTGAAGGCGACCGCGATGGCCGACCCCGCCCTCGACGCGGCCTGCGACTTCCGGATCAGCGTGCGCGAGCAGAGCGGCGGTGAGCAGGCGACGAAGGAACTGCTCGACACCTGGGACGAGCCGTTCGTCGTCGCGCTGACCGTGTTCTTCTGGAACCGCGCCCAGTCCCTGGAGCTCGCCCGCCAGGTGAAGGAACGCTGGCCGGACTGCCGCGTCGTGGTCGGCGGCAACGACGTCAGCTACCAGCAGGAGCCCCTGTTCGCCGAGGCGCCCTGGCTGGACGTGCTGGTGCACGGCGAGGGCGAACTGCGCTTCCGCGACCTGCTGCACACCTTCCTGACCGACGGGGACCTCGCCGCGGTGCCCGGCATCAGCTACTGGTCCGACGGCGCCGTCGTCACCAACCTGGACGCGGACCGCATCACCGACCTCGAACAGGTCGTCTCGCCGATCCTCACGCCGGTCTACTCCGACGAGGAGATCACCGGCTCGTCCATGATCGTCTACGAGACCAACCGCGGCTGCCCGTACGGCTGCGCGTTCTGCTACTGGGGCGGCGCGACCAACTCCAAGGTCCGCCAGTTCGACCTGGAACGGATCTTCGCGGAGTTGGACCGGCTGATCCGGCTGATGCCCGTGGACGCGACGCTGTTCATCGCGGACGCGAACTTCGGCATCCTGGCCCGCGACCGGGAGATCGCCGAGCGCATCGTCGAACTCTGCGAGCGCTACGACAAGCGGCTGATCATCAGCACAAACTGGGCGAAGAACAGCAACGACCGGATCGTCGAGATCGCGAGCATGCTGCACGCCGCCGACCTGACCGGTGCGATCACGCTGTCCGCCCAGTCCTTCGACGCCGACGTGCTGAAGATCGCCAACCGGGCCAACATCCGCACCAACCACTACCGCCGGCTGCTGTCCCGCTTCCGCGAACTCGACATCCCCACCTACACCGACCTGATCTGGGGCCTGCCCGGCGAGACGTTCGCCACGTACCTCGACGGCATCGAGGAGGTGCTCAGCGCCGGCGGATCCCCGGTCATCTACCCCCTGCTGCTGCTCAACAACACCGACTACTCGCGCGAGGCCTTCAAGGACGAGCAGCAGCTGAAGACGCGCTGGATGCCCGCCGACATCACCAACCCCGAACTCGTCGCCGACGTCGTCATCGGACACTCCGCGATGACCACCGAGGAGTGGGTGCGGGGCATGGAGTTCCGGGTGTCCATGACGCTGTTCCAGAAGATCCTGCTGCGCTGCGCGTTGCGCGTCCTGCACTCGACCACGGGCGTTCGCATGGTCGAACTGTGCCAGCAACTCTGGACGTTCATGCTGGAGCACTGTGCCGACCCGTTCATGCGCGCCGTCGCCCGCGACGTCTCCGCGGTCTACCGGGATCCGTCCGTCCTGGACGTGGCGCTGCTCAAGACGATCATCGGCAGCCAGGCCGTCGTGCCCGAAGAGGTGCACTACCAGGCGCTGTTGTGCCGCGCCGTCCGCACCGAACGCGCCACCGCGGACCTGCTCGACGCGGCGGTCGACCACCTGTGCGCCTGGCTGGCCGGCTCCGGGCACGAGGTCGACCGGGCTCTGGTCGACAGCGCGCTGACGCTCGACATCGCGGCGACGACGATCCTGCGCGCGAGTCTGCGCGGTGACCTCGCCGAGGCGGAGTTCGCCGTCCCGAGGCGGGGGTGGGACCTGCTCGTCGAGTCCGGTGACGTGCCGTCGGGTCTCGACGCGAGCAACCAGGGGACCATCGTGCGCGGCACGGTGTGGCCGCCTTCGCGCTGGGTCGACTTCCCGATCAGTGTCTACGCACTGTCCATCTGGCACGGCACCGGCCGGCCGCTGCACGACCTGCTGTTCGCCCTGCCGGACCCGCTGCCGGCCGTCGCGTAGCCGGCGTGCACCCGGGTGAGGGGGACTCCGGGCGCTGGGATTGACAGCACTTTGTTATCGCGAACATCATGGTCACATCAGGTGCATCGCGCGCATCGGGTGCATCTTGCGTATCACGCACATCACGCACATCACGCGCAGCCTTGCACACCCGCGCTTTGTGCAAGGCTGCTGCGGTGTCCCGTGAACGTTGGGGGACCATGACCACCGAACGACCCGTTTACCGCTCCGACGGCGCCTGCCGCGCGATCCTCGACCAGCTCACCGACAAGTGGTCGATGACGGTCATGGCGGTCCTCGACGAGCCCAGACGGTTCAACGAGATCAAGCGCCGCATCGACGGCGTGACCCAGCGGGTCCTGACCCAGACCCTGCGCCGGCTGGAGCGCAACGGGATGATCACGCGCCGCGTGCTGCCGACCTCGCCGGTCGGGGTCGAGTACTCGCTGACACCACTCGGGGAGTCCCTGCGGGAACCGTTCGGCGAGTTGTACGCCTGGACCGTCGCCCACACGGACGCGATCCGGGAGCACCAGGTGGAGTACGACCGGAGAGCGCTCGGCCACGAAGACCAAGGTGCTTCAGTATCAGGGTAATTGATGGGCCCTCATCGGCCTGATTGTGCGTCACTTTTGACTGCGGGGGCGCGTTCGCCTCGCAGCCGGTCAGGTGCTCGCCGCGGCAGCGTAGGATGCCCGGTATGTCCACAGTTGCCGTGATTGCGGTTGTCGCGCTCGCCCTCCTGCACGTCTACATCCTGGTCCTGGAGATGTTCCTGTGGACCACTCCCCGGGCCCGGGCCTCTTTCGGGACGACCGAGGAGTTCGCGGTCTCGACCAAGGCGATGGCCGCCAACCAGGGCCTGTACAACGGCTTCCTGGCGGCCGGACTGCTCTGGGGCGCCTTCGCCGGCGACCCGGTCGGGTTCCAGGTGCGGGTGTTCTTCGCGTCCTGCGTCGCCGTCGCCGGCGTGTTCGGCGCCGTGACGTCCTCCCGGAAGATCCTCTTCGTGCAGACCGTGCCGGCGCTGGTCGTGCTGGTCCTGGTGCTCCTGGCCCGCTGAATCCCCGCTCACTGAACATCCGAACGACCGTCCACCGAGGGGTGCCTCTCCCGAGAGGCACCCCTCCGGCTTTCTCGCGACCACATTTCTCACGACCAGGTGTCAGTTCCGCCCGCCGGGCGGCTGTGATCCGACCGAGAACCCACTGATACGGGCGACCGATTTCCTTGGGGGCACCGGGGCGAATAGCCCCCGGTCACCCCGAACAGCCAAGGAGCACGTGTTGTCCACCGCTCTTGACCCGGCACCCGCGCCCGACGCGGGACGCCCGAAGAAGCCCGGCACCTCGAAGCGCCGCCGCGCCATGATCGTCGCAGGTATGGTGCTCGCCCTCATGGGCGGTGCCGTCTCGACCGCGAACGCGGTCGTGCCGCAGCCGGTCTACTGCCCGCAGAACTGCTGGCAGGAACGCAACCCTCCGAACGGCGTGAACTGGGGGGACTGGCAGGACGCCAACAGCGCGACGGCGTTCTGGGCCAACTACAACATCGACTGGGGCAACACCACGTTCGGCTACCGTGACCTCTCCCCGCAGTGGGGTCACGGGTGGCCCGCCCAGGTTTACGGCGGCACGTGGTACGCGTACTTCGAGCCGAACTACAGCGCGGACCGGTTCATCTACTACGGCGGCACGTTCAACGACTACGGCGGCAACCTCACGGCCGAGGAGCGAGCGCATGGCGTCGGTGGCGCGCAGGCTTGGGCCACCCAGGGGTACGGCCAGTCCGCGAACAGGGCCCCCTACGTGGAATACGACATGGACGTCTACACGCAGGCGAACCCCCCGGGGGGCCGCAACGCCCGGCGGATCGTCCGCAACCCGAACAGCGGCAACGTCTACGTGACGTTCGACCACTACAACACGTTCCACTACCTGGGCCGCTGGTAGGCCCTCCGGCCAACAGGGGAGGTGCGGCGGAATCCGGGAGCGTTTCCGCCGCACCTCCCCGCCGCGCCGCACCACTGCACCTCTGCCCCGCCGTACCAGAGAGAGATGATGGGATGACCGACACCGCAGTCTGGATCCGATCGCTGACGGATCATGAGCCGTCCAGTGCGACGTGGAGGTCCGTCGACGGCTCCCGTTGCCGCACCAGTCAGGGCATGTTCGCCGAATGGGCGGCCGCACTCGGCTTCCCGGGCTACTTCCGCTGCAACTGGGACGCCTTCTACGACTGCCTGCGGGACGTGGTGTCGAGGGCCGGCACGACCGGCGGGGCGCCTGCGCCGGCGACCGTCGTCGTCCGGGAGGCCGGTGCCCTCCTGGCCGACGAACCGGCGGCCCTGGGCGTCTTCATGGGCATCCTCGCTGGCCACGCGGACGTCGCCGCTGCCGATGGTGAGCCGGCCCTGCTCCTGCTCCTCGACGACGCGCCGGAGCAACTGTCCGACCTGGGGCGGCGCCTGGCGGCGGTCGGATTGGTGACCGAACTCCTGGCGCCGGACGCGTAGCTCAGCCGCGTTCAGCCGCGCAGCTTGTAGCCGAAGCCGCGGACCGTTTCGATGCGGTCGCGGCCGATCTTGGCGCGCAGCCGCATCACCTGGACGTCCACCACGTGGGTGTCACCGGACCAGGCGTAGCCCCAGGCCCGCTCCAGCAGGATCTCCCGGGTGAGCACCGTACCGGGGGAGGCGACGAACTCGCGCCACAGCTTCAGCTCGGTGGTGGTGAGGTGGACGCGCTCTCCGTCCCGGTACACCTCGAGTGACGCGGGGCAGTACACCAGGTCGCCGAAGCGGAGCGCGCCGCTGCCCGGCCCCCGGTGGCCCGGTGCCTCGGGGACGGTCGGGGCGTCGTCCCCGGGCTCGGTGCCGCCGTCGGTGTCGGCGGTGGCCAGGGCGAAGCCGACCGCCTGGCAGGGGGTGCTGTGCGCGCCGCCGTCGGCGAAGGCCTTCGCGTACGGCGCTTCGCCCAGCGCATCGATCAGGGCCCGCTCGCACCGCGCGTGCTGTTCGGCCAGCTGCGGTCCGAAGGCCGCGATCGAGCTGCCGGCGTCGCGCCACCGGGCGTCCGCCGCCCCGAGCAGCCGGGCAGCCCGCTCGGGGGTGCCGCCGGCGGCAGCGGCCCAGGCGAGCAGCTCCAGCATCCTGGCGAGCATCGCGTGGTCGTGGAAACCCCGCATGCTCTCCAGCGCGGCCCTGACCAGGGCCTCGGTCCGCTCCCGGTCGCCGCGGTCCCAGGCGTGGTGGCCGAGGGCCATCTGCACCTGGGCCCGCCCCCACCGCTCACCGCTCGCCTCGGCGGCGGTGATGACCAGACCCCCGGTCTCCGCTGCCCGGGGGTCGTCGGCGTACGCCTGGACACCCGCCAGCGCGATCAGCCAGGAGGCGGCCTCGCGCTCGTCGCCCAGCTCCGTCGCGGTGCTCCGGGCCCGCTCGTACCGGCAGATGCTCTCGTCCGGCCGCCCCCGGTAGTGGGCCGAAACCCCACGCAGGCCGCTCGCCTGGTTCCGGACCCACGGGTCGTCCAAGGACGCGCCCAGCGCGTCGGCTTCGTCCAGCCAGCGGTCGGCCGTCGCCAGGTCGCCCTGGGTCTGCGCCACCCAGACGGCGGAGAGGAGCGCGCGGGCCCGCTCGTGGCTGGGCTCGGCGGAGGCGGCGAGGGCCCGCTCGAACTGGCGGCGCCCCTCGCTGAGGAAGCCGCCGGTGCACCAGTGCCAGCACAGGGCGGCGACCAGGGCGAACCGGGGCCGCGGATCGCCGTCGTGGTCGAGGGCGGCGAGCAGGTTGGTGTGCTCGGCGCGCAGCCTGGCCAGCTTCTCGGCCTGGCCCGGCCCGTACCACGTCCGGTCGACGTCGAGGGCGAGGGCGAGGAAGAAGTCGCGGTGCCGGCAGCGCAGTTCGTCCTGCTCGCCGGACTCCGCGAGCCGCTCGCGGCCGTACTCCCGGATGGTCGACAGTAGCCGGTAGCGCGGCAGGCCGTCGCGCTCGTAGGTCAGGACGACGGACTGGGCGACCAGCCGGTCGAGGAGGTCCAGCACCTCGGCCTCGGCGATGCCGTCGCCGGAGCAGACGACCTCGGCGGCCTCCAGGCTGAACCCTCCGGCGAAGACGGTCAGCCGGTCCCACAGCAGCCGCTCGGCCGGGGTGCACAGCTCGTGGCTCCAGTCGATCACTCCGCGCAGCGTGCGGTGGTGGGCCGGGCCCGTCCTGCTGCCGCCGGTGAGCAGAGCGAAGCGGTTCTCCAGCCGGTCTGTCAGCTGTCCGACGGTGAGCGTGCGCAGGCGGGACGCGGCCAGTTCGATCGCCAGTGGCAGCCCGTCCAGGTCCGCGCACAGGCGGGCGAGCCCGGGGCGGTCGGCCTCGTCGGCGCGGAAGTCCGGTCGGACGGCGGTGGCGCGGTCCCGCAGGAGTTCCACGGCCTCGTCCTCCGGGAGCGGTGTGAGCGCGAACACCTGCTCGCCCCGGACGTCCAGGGTGTGCCGGCTGGTGGCGAGGATGCGCAGTTCGGGAGCGGCGGCCAGGAGCGTGGTGGCCAGCTCGGCGCAGGAGTCGATGAGGTGCTCGCAGTTGTCGAGCACCAGCAGGGCCCGCCGTTCGGCCAGGTAGCCGGCGAGCCGGTCCAGTGCGGGCAGGGCGCCGAGGTCGGGTACCCGCAGCGCGCTCGACGCCACGGCCGCCACGGCGGAGGCACCGTTCACCGGAGCGAGGTCCACCAGCCAGACCCCGTCCGGGAAGGCCGCACGGACCGTGGCGGACACCTCCAGTGCCAGCCGCGTCTTGCCCACACCGCCCATGCCCGTGAGCGTGACCAACCGCCGGGTGTCCAGCAGACGGCGGATCTCGTCGATCTCCCGATGCCTGCCCACGAAGCCGGTGAAGGGGGCGGGCAGGTTTCCCTGCTCAGCAGCGATCACCCTGGTCTGCCTCTCTCCTGCGCGGATCCGGAACTCTCTCCCGTGCGGATCCGGAGCCAGTCTGCACCGGGGCCCGACCTGCCACGTTCCCGCCGCGTTACGGACACGTGGCAGGGCGGGCGCGGTGTGGGAACACCGCGCCCGCCCTCTCGCCCCCGGCCCGGGTCAGGAACCGGCCCGGCGCTTGTTGTAGACGTCGAAGCCCACCGCCGCGAGCAGCACCAGGCCCTTGATCACCTGCTGGTAGTCGGTGCCGACACCGACCAGCGACATGCCGTTGTTCAGCACGCCGAGCACCAGGCCGCCGATGATCGCGCCCATCACGGTGCCCACGCCGCCGCTGGCGGAGGCGCCGCCGATGAAGGCGGCGGCGATCGCCTCCAGCTCGAAGTTGATGCCGGCCTGCGGGGTGCCGGCGTTGAGCCGCGCGGCGAAGACCAGCCCGGCGAGCGCCGCGAGGACGCCCATGTTGGTGAAGGCGAGGAAGACGACCCGCTTGCTCTTCACCCCGGACAGCTTGGCCGCGGCCTCGTTGCCGCCGATGGCGTAGGTGTGCCGCCCGATGATCGAGTTGCGCATCAGGTAGCCGAAACCGACCAGCAGGGCGCCGAGGATCAGCAGGACGATCGGCACACCGTGGTAGCTGGCCAGTAGCAAGGTGAACACGAGCACGGCCGCCGTGATCACGGCGAGCTTGGCCAGGAACAGCCCGAGCGGAAGCACCTCCAGCCCGTACGAGGCGGTCTGGCGGCGGCCGCGCACCTCCTGGAGGACGGCGACGGCCAGTACCGCGAGGCCCAGCAGCAGGGTGAGGTTGTGGTAGTTGGTGTGCGGGCCGACCTCGGGGAGGAAGCCGCTGCTGATGCTCTGGAAGCCCTTGGGGAACGGCGCGACCGACTGGCCCTGCAGCAGGATCTGGGTGCCGCCGCGGAACAGCAGCATGCCCGCCAGGGTGACGATGAAGGACGGGATGCCGAGGTAGGCGATCCAGAAGCCCTGCCAGGCGCCGGCGAGGGCGCCGACCACCAGCGCGGCCAGCATGGCCACCGGCCACGGCACGTGGTGCTTGACCATCATCACCGCGGCCGCGGCCCCGACGAAGGCGGCCAGCGAACCGACCGAGAGGTCGATGTGCCCGGCGATGATGACGATCATCATCCCGATCGCCAGGATGAGGATGTAGCCGTTCTGCTGGATCAGGTTGGTGATGTTGAGCGGCTGGAGCAGGATGCCGTCCGTCCAGACCTGGAACAGCAGCACGATCAGCGCGAGGGCGACCAGCATGCCGTACTGGCGCACGTTGCCGCGCAGCGCGCGGGCCAGCACGCCGCCGAGGGAGGGGCCGGGACCGGCCTGCGGTGCCTTCGGGGACGAATCCGGGATGATCTCGGTCGGGGCCATGCCTCACACCTGCTCGTTGCTGGATGCGGCGCTCATGGTCATGAGCCGCATGAGGGATTCCTGGGTGGCGTCGGCCCGGGCCACCTCACCGGTGATCCGGCCTTCGGCCATGGTGTAGATCCGGTCGCACAGGCCCAGGAGTTCGGGGAGTTCGGACGAGATGACGAGCACGGCCTTGCCCTCGGCGGCCAGCTCGGCGATGACGGTGTAGATCTCCGCCTTCGCACCGATGTCGATGCCCCGGGTGGGCTCGTCGAGGATGAGGACCTCCGGCTCGGCGAAGATCCACTTGCTGAGGACGACCTTCTGCTGGTTGCCGCCGCTGAGCGTGCCGGTCCGGGTGAACACCGTCGGGGCCTTGATGTTCATGGTGCGCCGGAACGATTCGGCGACCTTCGCCTCCTCGTGCCGGTCGACCCGGCCGTTCCTGGAGACCTTTCCGAGCGCGCTCAGCGAGATGTTCCGGCTGATGTCGTCGATGAGGTTGAGGCCGAAGTGCTTGCGGTCCTCGGTGACGTACGCGATGCCGTGCGCGATCGCCTCGGGCACCGTCCGGGTACGGATCTCCCGGCCGTGCAGCCGTACCCGGCCGGCGGCCCACCGCCCGTACGAGCGGCCGAAGACGCTCATCGCCAGTTCGGTGCGGCCGGCGCCCATCAGGCCGGCGATGCCGACGATCTCACCGCGCCGCACGGTCAGCGAGGCGCCGTCCACCACCATCCGCTGCTGGTCGATCGGGTGCCGGACGCTCCAGTCCTCGACCTCGAAGGCGACCTCTCCGATGTCGGGGGTCCGCTCGGGGTAGCGGTGCTCCAGGTCGCGGCCGACCATGCCGCGGATGATCCGGTCCTCGGAGATGCCCCCGGGGCCGATCCCGATGGTCTCGATGGTCCGCCCGTCGCGCAGGATGGTCACGGCGTCCGCGACCCGGGCGATCTCGTTCAGCTTGTGCGAGATGATGATGCAGGAGATGCCCTGGGCCTTGAGTTCGAGGATCAGGTCGAGCAGCTTGCGGCTGTCCTCGTCGTTCAGCGCGGCGGTCGGCTCGTCCAGGATGAGCAGCTTGACCTTCTTGGCCAGGGCCTTGGCGATCTCGACCAGCTGCTGCTTGCCCACACCGAGGTCGGCGACCCTGGTGTGCGGGCTCTCGTCCAGGCCGACCTGCCGCAGCAGGTCGGCGGCGTGGGTGAGCGTCCGGTGCCAGCTGATGATGCCCCGGGTGGCGTGCTCGTTGCCCAGGAAGACGTTCTCGGCGATGGACAGGTACGGCACCAGGGCCAGTTCCTGGTGGATGATGACGATGCCGCGCTGCTCGCTGGCCCGGATGTCCTTGAACCGGCAGGGCTCGCCCTCGAAGAGGATCTCGCCCTCGTAGTCGCCGTGCGGGTAGACGCCGCTGAGCACCTTCATCAGGGTGGACTTGCCGGCGCCGTTCTCGCCGCAGACGGCGTGCACCTCGCCCGCGCCGACGGCCAGGTTGACCTCGGAGAGTGCCTTGACGCCGGGGAACGACTTGCTGATCGACCGCATTTCGAGAACGGGTCCAGCCATGGTTGTGCTTCCGTATCGTTCGGGGGCGGTGCGGTGGCCACGGGTTCTCCGGCCCCGCACCGCCGGTCGGGAGCCGGGCCCGCCGGGCGGGCCCGCCGGACTACTTCAGCTGGTCGGCGGTGTACTGGCCGCTGTCCACCAGGACCTGCCGGTAGTTGTCCTTGTCGACGCTCACCGGCTGGAGCAGCTGCGCCGGGACGGTCTTGGCGCCGTTGTCGTACTGGCTGGTGTCGTTGACCTCGGGCTTCCCTCCGGTCAGCACCGCGTCGCCCATCTGGGCGGCGGCCTTGGCCAGCTGGCGGGTGTCCTTGTAGACGGTCTGGGTCTGCTCGCCCGCGATGATCGACTTCACCGAGGCCAGCTCGGCGTCCTGGCCCGTGACCACGGGCAGGGACTTGGCGGTGCCGTAGCCGACGCCCTTGAGCGAGGAGAGGATGCCGATCGAGATGCCGTCGTACGGCGAGAGCACGGCGTCGAGGTGGGCGGAGGTGTAGGCCTTGCTCAGGAGGTTGTCCATCCTGGACTGCGCGAGACCGCCGTCCCAGCGCAGCGTGGCGACCTGGTTGAAGTCGGTCTGGCCGCTCTGCACGACCAGCTTCTTCTGGTCGATGTACGGCTTGAGCACGCTCATCGCGCCGTTGAAGAAGAACGTGGCGTTGTTGTCGTCCGGCGAGCCCGCGAACAGCTCGATGTTGAACGGGCCCTTGCCGTCCTTGAGCCCGAGCTTGTCGACGATGTAGCCGCCCTGGAGGACGCCGACCTTGTAGTTGTCGAAGGTCGCGTAGTAGTCGACGTTCTTCGTGCCGCGGATCAGCCGGTCGTAGGAGATGACCGGGATGTGCGCGTCGGCGGCCTTCTGCAGCACGTTGGTGAGCGAGGAGCCGTCGATGGCGGCGATCACGAGCAGCTTGGCGCCCTTGGTGATCATGTTCTCCACCTGGGAGACCTGGTTCTCCACCACGTTGTCGCCGTACTGGAGGTCGGTCTTGTAGCCCTTGGCCTGGAACTCCTTGACCATGTTGTCGCCGTCGTTGATCCAGCGTTCCGACGACTTGGTCGGCATGGCGATGCCGACGAGACCGCCCTTGGCGTCGCCCTTGCCCGCGCCGTCACCGACGCCGTTGGCGCTCTGGCCACAGGCTGCCAGGGAGAGGGCGAGACCCGCGGCGACGAGGCCCGCTGAAAGCTTCCGCACAGTTCCTCCAGTGATGTTCCGCGACCGGCACGGCGCCGCCCGGCAGCCGGGCGGCCGGGCGCGGTCGAGCGGGAGCCGGCCGGGAGCGGTCCTCGTGCCGAGGGAAGTGGATCCGCAGGGCTCCGGCCTGGCGTGAAATGTAGTGTTAACGCTCACAACGGTGGCGTCAAGGGGCTCCGGATCACCGTTGGATCGCAGTGCCCCGTTGGCCGCTCCGTGTGAACGCCCACTGCTGGAGGGAGAGTTGTCCGGATGGCCGGGGTGTGAATTTTAGGTGAATGCTTGGTTTCGCGCGGGCCTCAAAGCGGGCCTCAAAAGAGTGCCCGCCCCCCCCCCGCGGGCGGGGGGGGGGGGCCCCCCCGCTCGGAGGGGCGGTCAGCCGGTGGCCAGGGAGAGGCCGTAGGCCTGGAGGATCGGGTTGACGGGCTGGAAGTAGGTCGTGCCGCCGGAGGTGCAGTTGCCGGAGCCGCCGGAGGTGACGCCCTGCGCCTGGCTGCCCGAGATGAACGAGCCGCCGGAGTCGCCGGGCTCGGCGCACACGGTGGTGCGGGTGAGCCCGGAGACCGAGCCCTCGGAGTAGTTGACGGTGGCGTTGTACTGTCGCACGGTGCCGCAGTGCCAGCCCGTGGTGGAGCCCGACCGGCAGACCGAGGAGCCGATGGGGGCGACCGCGGATCCGGAGACCGTCACCGTGCCGCCCGCGTAGTTGTTCACCTGCGGCTGGGCCGTCCAGCTCGAATCGGCCTGGACCCACGAGTAGTCGTTGCCGGGGAACGTCGAGCCCTGGAAGGTGCCGATGGAGGAGCCGTCCGGGGCGGCGGCGCTGGAGCCGGCCTGGCCGCAGTGGCCGGCGCTGACGAAGCCGGGCTGGCCGTTCGAGGTGACCGGGAAGCCGATCGAGCAACGGGCCGCGCTGTCGATGAAGTAGGCGTCGCCGCCGCGCAGGTCCGCCAGCGGCGCGGGGGAGTCGGAGGCCGGCTCCACCCGGACGAGGGCGCGGTCGACACCTGCCTCGCGGAGGAACGCCTCGGTGCGGCCGGTGTCGGTGGACTGGACGACGACGGTGTTCGCGGCGACGTCCACGTACCAGAGGGGGGATGCCTCGGGAGTGGTGCTGCCCGCGGCACGGTCGAGTGCGTCCTTCGCGCCGTCGAGTGCGGCGAGGCTGTGCCGGACGACGGTGGCGCTGCCGCCGTGGGCGGTGATCTCGCGGGCCGCGGAGGCGTCGGTGGTGGCGACGGTGAGGGTGGCGTCGGACCCGCCGACCCAGGCGCCCGCCCAGCGTTCGCCGAGCGCCTGCTGGAGCGCTTGCTGCACCGAGGCGGCGCGGGCTTCGTGGGCTAGACGGGCGCCGGCCTCCTGGGGGTTGAGGCCGAGGTCGCGCTGGAGTGCCCGGAGCAGGGGTGCGGCGGGCGGGGCCGCACCGCCCTGAGGGGCCGCCAGGGCGGCGGCTATCGCGGTCCCGTTCGGGTGGGCGCCCGCCGGCGCCACGGTGGCGACCAGGGCCACGGCCGTCAGGGAGCACGCGGCAACGGCCGCGCGGAGTCGGAGCATTGGGGTCTCCTCGGAGTGGGGGTTGCCGGAACTCTAAGGTGCGGATGCATACGTTCGGGACATGTCAAAGACCCCCTGCGTCGGCGTTATGGACCTTCCCGGCGGACCGGTGAATTCGACGGGCCGGTGAATTCGACGGCCGGTGAAGGCGGGGCCACGTCGGGTCAGGGTGCCAGGCGGGCCCTTCGTCGCAGCCATGCCGCATACGCCGGATTCAGCGCCGCGGCGTCCGCGTGCACCGCCCTGGCGTGGCCGACCACCTCGTCCGCGAGTCCCCACGTCGGCGAGTACGGCACCCAGCCGATCACCTGGCGCCAGCTCAGCTCCGGCGGATCCAGCGGAACCGTCACCACCCCGTCGGTCGGCGGGAACGTCGCCCGGCACAGGGACACGGCCCGGCCCGTCCGGACGAGGTGGAGGCACGAGGCCGCATCGGCCTCGTAGACCGGCGGGGGCAGGAAGCCCGCCCGCACGCAGGCGGCCGCGAAGCACTCCGTGAAACAGCCGCCCCCGGGCGGCAACGCCCAGCGCTCACCCGCGAGTTGCCCGAGGTCCAGTTCACGTGCCCGCGCCAGCGGATGGTCCTGGGAGAGTACGGCGAACACCGGGTCGACGGCGACCTCCCGCCACTCCAGCCGTTCGTCGCCCATCACCTTCTGGTGCCCGCAGAGCCCGGTCAGCACGAGGTCCAGCCGCCCTTCCACTGCCCGGCTCACCAAGTCCGATGTCGAGCTGGACGATTGGGTGCTCAACGCCATCTCGGGCCTGGCCGCCGCCAGGCGGTCGACCAGGGCACCCAGGAGCGGCCCGTGGGTCGCTCCCACGCGCAGGCCGCCCGTCTCGCGCGCCGTGTTCGCGAAGCGGACGGCATCTTCCTGCAGTTGGCGCATGGCGGGCAGGAGCACCTGGCTGCGCTCCAGCACCAGGACGCCCAGTGCGGTCGGCCGCACACCCTCTCTGCCGCGCTCGAAGAGCCGGCCGCCGAGGGCGTTCTCGATGCGTTTCAGCTGGGTGGAAAGCGCCGATTGGGCGAGTCCGAGACGGTCCGCCGCCTTGGTGACGCTGCCGGCATCGCCGATGGCCCGGATCATCCTGAGATGACGAAACTCCAACTCCATGGCCGCAGAACTATACGGCAGGGAAATGGAGGGACGTGAATCCTCCGGGTGAAGATTCGGAGGGCGGGACCGAAGTCTCAATTCCGGGCCACTGGGGGGATTTCAGGAACGCGGCAAGGCTCTTCCGGTCGCCGTCCGGGGGAAGACGGCTGCCATGCCTTTCCAGCCCGGGGGGAATGCGGGAATGGAACCGGCGTGACCGGAAGAGCCCCTGCGTTGTGTCCGCGAACCGATTACATCACGGGCGGGCGGGGATTAATCTCAGAGTTCGATCAGAATCACCTCAGGATTCGATCGGCGGCCGGGCCGGCAGTCGAACGGTGAACCGCGCGCCGCGTTCGGACGGCTCGATCCGCACGGTGCCGCCGTGGGCGTCGACCAAGGCCGCGACCAGGCTCAGACCGAGCCCGCTGCCGGGGGCCGCCCCGTGGGGCCCGTTCCCGTCCTCGTGGCCGGCCGGTGAGCCGTGGGCGCGGAAGAAGGGCTCGAAGACGCGGTCATGGAGGGCCGGGGGAATCCCGGGTCCGTCGTCGGCCACGTCGATGCAGGCCCAGTGCGCCTCGTGACGCAGCCTCACCGTCGTGCGCGTGCCCGGGGGTGTGTGATGGTGCACATTGACGAGGAGGTTGCTCAGCACCTGCCGGAGGCGGTGCGGGTCTCCCTGGACCAGGTGACGCCCCTCGTCGATGACGCAGGAGACCGGCCGGTCCGGGTGGCTCACCCGGGTGTCCGCCACCAGCTCGGTACAGAGTTCGGCCAGGTCGACGGCGACGCGTTCCAGGGGCCGCCGCTCTCCCAGGGTGGAGAACAGCAGCAACTCGTCGACGAGGGCGGTCATCCGATGGGCTTCCGCCTGCACCCTCGCCATGGCCCGGCGGAGGGCCTGGTGGTCGTCCAGCCCGCCCAGGAGGCCCAGTTGGGCGTAGCCGGCGATCGTGGTGAGCGGTGCGCGCAGCTCGTGGCTGACGGTGGCCAGGAGGTCGCGCAGCTCCTCGTCGGGCCGCCTTCCCCGCCGGCCTTCGTCTCCGGACGCTTCGGACGGCGTCGTCACCGTCACTCCGCTTGCCGGGCGTGGTCGGCGCGGAGCGCGTAACCGACGCCGCGCACCGTGCGTATGAGTGTCTGGCCGGTGTCGCCGAGCTTCCGCCGGAGGTAGTAGATGTACGTCTCCACGACGCCGGTGTCGCGTTCGAAGCCGTGGCCCCAGACGTTGGTGAGGATGTCCGCCTTGGTCACCACTTCCTCGGGGTGCTCCATGAGGTACCGCAGCAGCAGGAATTCCGTGGCCGTCAGCCGGACGGGCACTCCGTGCAGCCAGACGTCGTGGCTCTTGCGGTCGATTTCGACGCCGCCCGCCTTCAGGCGGCGCGGGGCGGTGTAGTCGAGTGAACGGCGCAGCAATGCGTGGAGCCGCGCGGCGACCTCGTTCAGGTCGAAGGGCTTGGTGACGTAGTCGTCACCGCCCAGCGTGAGGCCGTGGATCCTTTCGCCCACCGAGGTCCGTGCACTGAGGAACACCACGGGGGTCTGCACGTCGGATTTCCGTAGCCGGTCGCAGACTTCGAAGCCGTCCAGATCGGGCAGCAGGACGTCGAGCAGGATGATGTCGTGCATCCGCGCCAGGCCCAGCGTCAGGCATTGCTCGCCGGACGCCACGGCATGCGGATCGAATCCGAGGAACCGCAAGCCGGTGGTGAGCATGTCCGCGGCTCCGTTGTCGTCCTCCGCGATGAGGACGCGCGGCCGGAATGTGGAAACGGTGGAATACACAGGTGCTGGCCCCAGGGTGCTGTCCGGCGCTGACGGCATCACGCTAGTTGAATGTTAACGCAAACATCCAGCCCGGGGTCCGGGGCCCGGGGCCTGGGGTACAGGGCCTGGGGTGCGGGGCCTGGGGTACAGGGCCTGGGGTGCGGGGCCTGGGGTACAGGGCCCGGGGTACGGTGCCTGGGGGACGGTGCCGCTGGGGCGGGGTACCGGGCCTGCCGGCCCGGCGGCACCCGTGCGTGGTGCGAGCGCTCAGCCCGTGGACTGGGGTGCTTCGCTCCGCGAACACGGCGAAACCCCCGCCGGGCCTGGGCGGGGGTGCGCCGGGACGCCCGGAGAACGCCGGGGGCCGTCGGCGGTCCGGGGCAGGTTCAGGAGCGCCTCGCCACGTGTCCGGCGCGCAGGCGGTCGGCCGTGATGGCCAGGCCGAGCACGCAACCGAGCACGATGTTGGTGTAGTTGGAGTTGATCTGGAGGGTGGTCAGTCCGTTGTTGAACAGCTCCAGCAGGACGGCACCGGCGACGATGCCCACGACGCGGCCCTGCCCCCCGGTCAGGCTGACCCCGCCGATGACCGCGGCCGCGATCGCCGAGAGCTCCCAGCCGACGCCGACACCGCTGGCGGAACCGACCCCCATCCGGCCCAGCACGAGCATTCCGGCGAAGGCCGACACGAGGGAGGAAGCCACGTACATCGACACCACCCGCCGGCCGCCGCGGATGCCGGCCAGCCTGGCCGCCTCGGGGTTGCCGCCGACCGCGTAGACCTGCCGTCCCGCGTAGGTGCGCTCCAGGAAGAACCACGCGGCGGCGGTCACCACCGCGAACAGCACCAGCGGCACCGGGATCTGGGCCAGGTAGCTCTGGCCGACGTCGCCGAAGAAGGGGGAGATGCCGACGATGGAGGTCCCGGACGTGATCGCCAGGGTCACGCCCTGCGCCACCGTGTACGTGACCAGCGTGACGACGAACGGCGGCATCCGCAGCCGGGTGACGGCCAGGCCGTGGAGCAGCCCGACCAGTCCGGCGACGGCCAGGGTCGCCAGGACCGCCACACCGGCGGGCAGGCCGGCCCGGACGTCGAACCAGGACATGAGGATCACGCTGGTGCCCAGCAGGGCGCCCACCGACAGGTCGATTCCGCCGGTCAGGATGACGAGCGATTCGCCGATCGCGATCAGTCCGTACTGGGCCAGGTCGGCGCCCATGCCCTGGAGGTTGACCGCGCTCGCGAAGGTGTCCCGGGCCAGCGCGAGCGCCGCGAACACGGCGACGCAGGCGAGGACGACTCCCACTTCGGGCGTGTCGACCAGGACGCGCAGCCGGTTCCGGGCCGGTGCGGGCGCCTCCTCGCGGGCGGGGGCGGTCTCGGTGGTCATGCGTGTCCCTCCGTGCTCGCCGACGGCTGCGGCCGACTGGTGGCCGCCGTCATGATGCGTTCCTTGCCGAACCGATCGCGGGGCAGGTCGGCGACGATCCGTCCGTGGGCCATCACCAGGATCCGGTGGCAGATCCTGAGCAGTTCCTCCAGTTCGGACGAGGCGGCCAGGACGGCCAGACCGTCCGCCGCGGCCCGGTCGACGAGCCGGTAGATCTCGGCCTTGGCCCCCACGTCCACGCCGCGGGTGGGCTCGTCGAGCAGCAGGACGTCGGGGGCGGCGTGCAGCCACCGGCCGAACACGACCTTCTGCTGGTTGCCGCCGGACAGGTCGCCGATCGGCTGCTCCTGGCTGTGCAGCCGGACTCCCAGGCCGTCGACGATCCGTTGTGAGCGTGCACGGTCGCCGCCGGGGGTGAGCACGCCGTGCCAGGAGTCGCGCCGCAACGTGGCGAGGGTGGCGTTCCAGCGCACCGGGTGCGACAACAGCAGGGACTGCTCCTTGCGGTCCTCCGGCACCAGGCCGACGCCCGCGGCGACGGCGTCGGCCGGGTGGCGCGGGCGGAAGCGGCGGCCGGCCAACTCGACCTCGCCGCCCGTGCGGGGTTGCGCACCCATCAGGGTGTGCAGCAGCCGGCTGCGGCCGGAGCCCATCAGCCCGGCCACGCCGACGATCTCGCCGGCCCGAAGTTCCAGGTCGAGCGGGCCGAGACCGTCCGCGGTGAGCCCCCGTGCGGTCAGGACGGTGCGGGCCGTCGCCGGGACGGCCGGCGCGGTGGTCTCCCGGGCGAGTTCGCCGCCGACCATCTCGCGGATCATCCGCGCCTCGGTCGCCTCGGCCGGGCCGAGGTCGGCGACCAGGCTTCCGCCGCGCAGCACGAGCACGCGGTCGGCGATGTCCCGCACCTCGTCCAGACGGTGGCCGATGAACAGCACCGCGCCGCCGTCCGCGGCGTGTCGCCGCGCGAGGGCGAGGACCTTTCCGGCCTCGACCGGCCCGAGCGAGGAGGTCGGCTCGTCCAGGATCAGGACGAGCGGCCGGTTGCCCCAGGCCTTGGCGATCTCGATCATCTGCCGCAGCGGGACGGGCAGCCGCTCCACGGACCGGTCGACGTCGACGCCCTCGACGCCGATCTCCGCCAGCAGTTCACGGGCCTCGCGCCGGGTGCCGGCGCGGTCGAACAGGGCCCCGCACAGCGTCCCCGCACCCTGCCTGGCGCGGGTGCGTCGGCCGAGCAATAGGTTCTCGGCCACGCTCAGCCGTCCGACCAGGGGGAACTCCTGGGCCACGAGGCTGACGCCGAGGGCCTTCGCGTGGTCGGGGCGGCCCGGCTGGAGGGGCCGGTCCGCGATCAGGACCTCCCCGGCGGGGGGGGGGGCGGGGGGGGGCCGCCCCCCCCCCCCGGGGGGAGTGCCCCGCCC
>NZ_JBHWGV010000014.1:71922-80589 GCF_042732955.1 Kitasatospora sp. NPDC059747
GAGACGGACAGCACGCCCATCAGGGTCGACTTCCCGGCGCCGTTCTCCCCGACCACGCACGTGATCTGGCCCCTCAGCAGGTCGAGTTCGGGGAGGTCCAGCACGGTGACGGGCCCGTAGCTCTTGCGCACCGCGCGCAGGGACGCGGCCGGCCCGCCGCCGGTGGAGTCGGTCGCCCTGGTCATCCGGTGATGCCGAGTTGGGACTGCTTGGCCCGGAAGGCGTCGAGGTTGCCCTGGGTGACGACGCCGACGCCGGAGCTCAGGGTGCTGCCGTCGGATTCCAGGAACGGCTTGACGACGGCCATCGTCGCGTCCTTGCCGAGCACCTTGAGCGCGGCCAGCAGGTAGGCGCCGGTGTAGCCCTGCTGGTAGGGCGACTGGACGACGGTGGCCTGGATGACGCCCTGCTGGATGAACGTCAGGGTCTGGGCGTCGCTGTCGTCGGAGATCACCTTGACCTTGCCGGTCCGGCCCGCCGCCTGCACCGCCTGGGCGGCCGAGGGACCGTCGTAGGAGTACACGCCGTAGAGGCCGGTCACGCCGGGGTCGGTCTGGATGGCGGTCTGCGCGTTGGTCAGGGCCTTCGCCGCGTCCATGTTGTCGGCGAGCTTGTTGGCGACCTCGATGCCGGTGCCCTTCAGTGCGTCCTCGAAGCCCTGGATGCGCTCGACGGCGTTGGAGGCGGTCAGGGAGCCGACCAGCACCACCACCTTGCCCCGGCCGCCCAGTGCGGCCTTCATCGCCTCGCCGGCCCGCTTGCCGGCCTGGTAGTTCGGGGTGCCGAGGTAGAGCGCGGCACCGTCCTCGGCGGGCAGCGGCGAGTCGATGGCGAGGACCGGGATGCCGGCCGAAGCGGCGGACTGGATCGGCGACTTGACGGCCGTCGGGTCGATCGCGGAGAGCGAGAAGGCGGAGATGTCCTGCCCGCGCAGGGTCTGGAGGATCGACAGCTGCTGGTCCAGCCGGCCGTTCGCCGGGGCCTGGAAGGTGCCCTTGGCCCCGAGGTCGGCGAGCCCCTTGGTGAAGCCGGCCTTCCCGGCGTTCCAGTAGTCCACGGCGACGTTGACCACCATGGCCAGGTCCAGCTTGGACAGGTCCTTGCCCTGGAGCGCGGCCTTGAGCGCGGCGTCGAGGCGGCCGAGGTTGTCGTCGTTGAAGGTGATGTCGCCCTGGATCGCGGGCGCGGCGCCGGAAGCGCCGGAATCGCCGGCGGCGGCGGAGCCACCGGCGCCCTGCTTGCTGCAGCCTACGGCCAGGGCCAGGACGACGACCGCGGCGGAGGCGACGCGGGAGGCTCTGGACCACCGTCGGAAGGGTGCGCGCATGGATGGTTCCTCTCGATCTCTGCCGGCGGGTGGGAGAGCCGGTGGGAGGCGCGGCGAGTCCGCGCGGACGATCAGGTGTACCGGTGTTGGAGTGTGAGCGCTCACATCGCCCAGCGTCAACCACCGTGCAGCTGCTGACGGATGACGATCCGTCGGTTCACGTCCGGCGGTGCCGGTCGCGTTGGTCTGAATCCGTCGAAACCCTTGACGGGGCTCGGTCGGTGAGGGCACTGTCACCGGTCCAGGAACCCTCCACCTCCCGCCCGGGCTGAAGTGTGTCGCTGCGGGCGGGATTGTTAGCGCTCACTTTCCTGTGGCCGCGCTCAACGATGAGCAGGGAGACCCCATGAGTGACAACAACAGGACGACCCGAGGAAGCGGTGCACTGCGCCGCCTCGCCCGAGCCGGGGCGGCCCTCGCCGTCCTCGTCGGCGCTCTGGCCGGCGCCACCGCGACGAGCGGTGTGGCGCAGGCGGCCGCACAGGGCCCGTGCGACGTGTACGCCGCCGGCGGCACGCCCTGCGTTGCCGCGCACAGCACCACCCGTGCGCTGTACTCCGGCTACGGCGGGCCGCTCTACCAGGTCAGGCGCGCATCGGACCAGGCGCTCCGGGACATCGGCGTGCTGGGCACCGGCGGCTACGCCGACGCGGCCGCGCAGGACGCCTTCTGCGCCGGCACCGCCTGCGTGATCACCGTGATCTACGACCAGAGCGGTCGGCGCAACCACCTCACCCAGGCGCCCGGGGGCGGGGCCGCGTCCGGGCCGGACAACCTCGCGGACGCGACCCTGGCGCCCACCACGCTGAACGGTCACCGGGCCTACGGCGTGTACGTGGCGCCGGGCACCGGCTACCGCAACAACCACACCTCGGGCATCGCGACCGGCGACCAGCCCGAGGGGATGTACGCGATCCTGGACGGCACGCACTACAACGGCGGTTGCTGCTTCGACTACGGCAACGCCGAGACGAGCAGCAACGACACCGGCAACGGTCACATGGAGGCCATCTACTTCGGGAACATCAAGGTCTGGGGCTACGGCACCGGTCCGGGCCCCTGGGTGATGGCCGACCTGGAGAACGGCCTGTTCTCCGGGGAGGGCGCGGGCTACAACGCCAACGACCCGACGGTGAACCACCGCTACCTGACGGCCATGGTCAAGGGCGCGCCGAACCAGTGGGCGATCCGCGCCGGTGACGCCCAGTCCGGCGGCCTGTCGACCTTCTACTCCGGACCGCGGCCGAACGTGGCGGGCTACAACCCGATGCACAAGGAGGGCGCGATCATCCTCGGCATCGGCGGCGACAACAGCAAGGGGGCCCGCGGCACCTTCTACGAGGGCGTGATGACCTCGGGCTACCCGTCGGAGGCCACCGAGAACGCCGTCCAGGCCAACATCGTCGCCGCCGGATACGCCAACTCCACGGCCACCACGGGGGCGTTGCGCGGCACCGGCTCGGGCAAGTGCCTGGACGTCCCGAACGCCTCCGCCACGGCCGGGACGCAGGCGCAGATCTACACCTGCTGGGGCGGGGCGAACCAGGCCTGGACGCGCACCGCCGACGGACAGCTCACGGTGAACGTCGCCGGCAGCACGCTGTGCCTGGACGCGTACGGCGGCGGGACGGCCGACGGCACCAAGGCGGTGACCTGGCCCTGCAACGGCGGTGCCAACCAGCAATGGCGCTTCAACGCCGACGGCAGCGTCACCGGCGTCCCGTCCGGCCTGTGCCTGGACGTCGCCGGGGCGGCCGTCACCGATGCCACGGCCGTCCAGCTGTGGACCTGCTGGGGCGGCGACAACCAGAAGTGGACCCTCGGGTAGCACCCACCCCGGCCGGGCCCGGGCTCCACGCCCCCGCCGACCCCGGGCCCGCTCCCTGTAGGTCCAGGGGGGCGGGGGAGCGTGGGAAGCGGCGGCCGTGCCGGAGAGGGGCGGGCGTGCGAACGTCCTTGCCCGGGAGCGGTGCGGGTATCGCCGAGTGGCCGATGAGCCCGGCCGAAGCAGTGGAATCGGTGCCGGTCCGCGTCGAGGTCCGCTATGCCGACGGCCGTGTGGCAGCGCTCACCAGCCCGATCGTTCCGGGCTGCGCACGACTCCGCGTGTTCGGTCACCGAACGCGACCGGCCGACCCGATAGGGCGACGATCTGCGGCATCTGCCTCCATGGCGGGCTTGTGAGCGCTAACTTGGCAGTATCGGCAGGTGTCGGCGCCCTGAAGGGCTGGTATGAAGGGGAGCCGCCTGTCGAACCGAAGGTGACGGATTGGCCTGGACCTGGTCGCGTACTGTGGTCCAGAGCCGAGGAGGGGACTGCCAGTGGGAACCGACAGCACCGGGACTGAACAGCGCCAGCCCGTGATGGCGGACGTGGCGAAACTGGCGGGTGTCTCCCACCAGACGGTGTCCCGGGTGCTCAACGGCGCCCCGCACGTCCGGCCCGACACCCGGGACCGGGTGCTGGCGGCCATACGGGAGCTGGACTACCGGCCCAACTCGGCCGCTCGCGCGCTGGTCACCCGCCGCTCGCAGACGCTCGGCGTGGTCAGCTTCGACTCGACCCTCTACGGCCCCGCGTCGATGCTGGACGGGATCGAGCGCGCCGCGCGGAGCGCCGGGTACTTCGTGAGCGTGACCAGCCTGCGCTCCCTGGACGGCCGTTCGGTCCAGGAGGCCGTCGACCGGCTGCGCGACCAGGGAGTGGAGGGCGTCGTCGTGATCGCGCCGCAGACCTCCGCCGTCAGCGCGGTGGCCCGGCTCTCCAGTTCCGTGCCGCTCGTCGCCGTCGGGTCGGGCAACCAGACCCAGGTGCCCATGGTGTCGGTGAGCAACCGCTTCGGTGCCGGCGAGGCCACCGGACACCTGCTCGACCTCGGCCACCGCACCGTGCACCACGTGGCGGGGCCGGCCAACTGGCTGGAGAGCCAGGACCGCGAGGAGGGCTGGCGGCTCACGCTGAAGGCGGCCGGGGCCCCCGTGCCGGAGGTGCAACGCGGCGACTGGAGTGCCCGCTCGGGCTACCAGGCCGGTCTGCGGATCGCCGGGCTGCACGACGTCACCGCCGTCTTCTGCGCCAACGATCACATGGCCCTCGGCCTGCTGCGCGCCCTGCACGAGGCCGGCCGGTCGGTCCCCGAGGAGATCAGCGTGGTCGGCTTCGACGACATCCCGGAGGCTGCCTACTTCACCCCGCCGCTGACCACCGTCCGGCAGGACTTCGGGGAACTCGGCCGCAAAGCCCTGGAACTGCTCGTCGGGGAACTGGAGGGCGTGGCGTCCTCCCAGACCCATGTGCAGATCGCCCCGGAGATGGTGCTGCGCCATAGCGTCGGCCCCGCCGGGCGCTGGTGATCCGGTAGCCGGAGCGAGGGGCGGCGCACCACGCCGGGGCGCGGTCGTGCGCTCGACCGCCCCTCGGCTCCCGGCCCTGCGGATGTAACCTGCCTTGACAGCGCATATGTTAACGCTAACAATTCCTGTGAGCGCTAACAAACAGCGCTCCTCAACTCCGCCGGCGGGCAACGACATCGCCTCCGTCCGTCCGCCGGCGGTCCTCCTTCCGCCCTCCTCCGACGGAGCCGGCGGAACGGAGCCTGTCGCCGGTGCGCTCCGCCCTGCCCCGGATTTGGACCGCACCGGCGACAGGCGACAACACCGCCCTCCCGCACGAAGGATGAGGAAGTGACCGTGATTCCTGCCGCCCGGGACTCGGAGGGATACGTCGTCGGCATCGACTTCGGCACCCTCTCCGGCCGCGCCGTGGTGGTCCGCGTGCGCGACGGCGAAGAGGTCGGCACCGCCGTCCACGACTACCCGCACGCCGTCATCGAGCGCGAGCTGCCCGGCACCGGCCGGCCGCTCCCGCCCGACTGGGCGCTCCAGCACCCCGCCGACTGGCGCGCCGTGCTGCGCACCGCCGTTCCGGCGGCGCTCGCCGACGCCGGCATCGACGCCGCCCAAGTCATCGGCATCGCCACCGACTTCACCGCCTGCACGGTCCTTCCGGTGCTCGCCGACGGCACCCCCCTGGCGGAGACGGCCGACTGGGCGCCGTACCCGCACGCGTGGCCCAAGCTCTGGAAGCACCACGCCGCCCAGGGCCAGGCGGACCGGATCAACGCCCTGGCGCACGCCCGCGGGGAGAAGTGGATCTCGCGGTACGGCGGCCGGATCTCCGCCGAGTGGCAGTACGCCAAGGCCCTGCAGGTCCTGGAGGAGGACCCGGCCGTCTACGCCGCCTGCGCCCGCTGGATCGAGGCCGCCGACTGGATCGTCTGGCAGCTCACCGGAGCCGAGAGCCGCAACACCTGCACCGCCGGTTACAAGGGCATCCACCAGGACGGCAGTTACCCGAGCGAGGACTTCCTGGGCGCGCTCCACCCGGGCTTCGGCGACTTCGCGCGCACCCGCCTGGAGCACCCGCTCGCCCCGCTCGGCTCCCGGGTCGGTTCCCTCACCGCACAGGCGGCGCAGTGGACCGGTCTGCCCGAGGGGATCGCCGTGGCGGCCGGCAACGTCGACGCCCACGTCGCCGCGCCCGCCGCACGGGCGGTCGACAACGGCCAGCTCCTCGCCATCATGGGCACGTCCACCTGTCACGTCGTCAACGGCGCCACGCTGGCGGAGGTCCCCGGCATGTGCGGCGTCGTCGAGGACGGCATCGTCGCCGGCTCCTACGGCTACGAGGCCGGCCAGAGCGCCGTCGGCGACATCTTCGCCTGGTGGCTGCGCCAGGGCCTGCCCGCCGACTACCTGGCCGAGGCCGAGCGGAACGGCGAGGACCCGCACCAGCTCCTCACCCGCAAGGCCGCCGCCCAACCCGTCGGCGCCCACGGCCTGGTGGCGCTCGACTGGATGAACGGCAACCGCTCCACCCTGGTCGACCACCACCTCTCTGGAGTGATCGCCGGGCTCACCCTGGCCACCCGCCCCGAGGAGATCTACCGCGCCCTGCTGGAGGCCACCGCCTTCGGCACCCGCGTCATCGTCGAGGCCCTGGAGCTGGGCGGCGTCCCCGTCACCGAGTTCGTCGTCACCGGCGGCCTCAAGAAGAACGAACTGCTCATGCAGATCTACGCCGACGTGCTGCGCCGCCCGGTGTCGGTCGCCGAGTCCGAGCAGGGACCGGCACTCGGCTCGGCGATCCACGCCGCCGTCGCCGCCGGGGCCCACCCCGACGTCCGGACCGCGGCCGCCGCCATGGGCCGGGTGCGCGCGGCGGCGTACCGGCCGGACCACACCTCCGCCGACGTGTACGACCGGCTCTTCGCCGAGTACCGGGCCCTGCACGACCACTTCGGCCTCGGTGCCGACAAGCTCCTGCACCGCCTGCGCGCCATCCGCAACGCCGCCCTCACCCCATCGAGCGAGGCCCTGTGAACGCGACCACCGACCTCATCCGCCAGCAGGTCAGCGAGCTCCACCAGGAACTCGTCCGCTACGGCCTGGTGGTCTGGACAGCGGGCAACGTCTCCGCCCGGATCCCCGGCGAGGACCTGCTCGTGATCAAGCCGAGCGGCGTCCCCTACGACGAGCTGTCGGCGCAGAACATGATCGTGTGCGACCTGGACGGCAACGTCGTCGAGGGCGACCACTCGCCCTCCTCCGACACGGCCGCCCACGCCTACGTCTACCGCCACATGCCCGAGGTCGGCGGGGTGGTCCACACCCACTCCACGTTCGCGTGTGCGTGGGCCGCCCGGGGCGAGGCCGTGCCCTGCGTCCTCACCGCCATGGCCGACGAGTTCGGCGCCGAGATCCCGGTCGGCCCCTTCGCACTGATCGGGGACGACTCGATCGGCCGGGGCATCGTGGACACGCTCAAGGGCCACCGCTCGCCCGCCGTCCTGATGCAGAACCACGGCGTCTTCACCATCGGCAACGACGCCAAGGCCGCCGTCAAGGCCGCCGTGATGTGCGAGGACGTGGCCCGCACCGTCCATATCTCCCGGCAGCTCGGCGAGCCGCTGCCGATCGCCCAGGCGGACATCGACAGCCTCAATTTCCGCTACCAGAACGTCTACGGCCAGCCCCCGAAGGCCCGGTAAGGAGTCACCCCCATGACGTCACTCGCGGGACGCGAGATCTGGTTCCTGACCGGCAGTCAGGGACTCTACGGCGAGGAGACGCTGCGGCAGGTCGCGGAGCAGTCGCAGCGGATCGCCGGTGCACTGGGTGCCGACCCCGGCCTGCCGGTCGAGATCGTCTGGAAGCCCGTCCTCACCGATGCAGCCGCCATCCGCCGCATCTGCCTGGAGGCCAACGCCGAGGACCGGTGCATCGGCCTGATCGCCTGGATGCACACGTTCTCCCCGGCGAAGATGTGGATCGCCGGCCTGGACGCCCTGCAGAAGCCGCTGCTCCACCTGCACACCCAGGCGAACGTCGAACTGCCCTGGCAGTCCATCGACATGGACTTCATGAACCTGAACCAGGCCGCCCACGGCGACCGCGAGTTCGGCTACATCCAGTCCCGCCTCGGCGTCGCCCGCAAGACCGTCGCCGGACACGCCACCGACCCCGCCGTGACCGCCCGGATCGCCTCCTGGGCCCGCGCCGCCGCCGGCCGCGCCGAACTGCGCGGCCTGAAGCTCGCCCGCTTCGGCGACAACATGCGCGACGTCGCCGTGACCGAGGGCGACAAGGTCGAGGCCCAGCTCCGCTTCGGCGTCTCCGTCAACACCTACGGCGTCAACGACCTGGTCGCGGCGGTGGACGCCACGGCCGACGCCGAGGTCACCGAACTCGTCAAGGAGTACGAGGACAGCTACCACCTCGCGGCCGAGCTGCGGGTCGGCGGGGAGCGCCACGAGTCGCTGCGCTACGCGGCGCGGATCGAGCTCGGCCTGCGGAGCTTCCTGGAAGAAGGCGGCTTCAAGGCCTTCACCACCAACTTCGAGGACCTCGGCGGGCTGCGGCAGCTGCCCGGACTGGCCGTGCAGCGGCTGATGGCCGACGGCTACGGCTTCGGCGGCGAGGGCGACTGGAAGACCTCGACGCTGCTACGCACCCTCAAGGTGACCGCCACCGGCCTGGCCGGCGGCACCTCCTTCATGGAGGACTACACCTACCACCTGGAACCCGGCCACGAGCTGATCCTCGGCGCGCACATGCTGGAGGTCTGCCCGAGCATCGCGGCCACCACCCCCTCCTGCGAGATCCACCCGCTCGGCATCGGCGGTCGCGAGGACCCGGTCCGCCTGGTCTTCGACGCCGAGCCCGGCCCTGCGGTCGTGGGGGGGCGTGGGGGACAGGGGGGACCGCGGCGGGCGGGTGCGGTCGAGCGAGGAGGTGGGGGGGCGCGGGGGGGCGCGGCCCCACCACGCGGGGGGCGCGGG
>NZ_JBHWGV010000014.1:80599-81121 GCF_042732955.1 Kitasatospora sp. NPDC059747
GCCCCCGGTCCGCGGGGTCTGCGACGCCGCGCCCGGCCCGGGGGTCGTGGGCGGCCTCGCCGACCTGGGCGACCGCTTCCGGCTGGTCGCGAACGACGTCGACGTCGTCGAGCCGCCGGCGCCGCTGCCCAACCTGCCCGTGGCCCGCGCCGTCTGGAAGCCGCGTCCGGACCTCCACACCTCCGCCGAGGCGTGGCTGACGGCCGGTGCGCCGCACCACACCGTGCTTTCCGGCGCGCTCGGCACCGAGGAACTGGAGGACCTGGCCGAGATGCTCGGCGTGGAGCTCCTGATGATCGACGAGGACACGTCCATCCGCCGGTTCACGAAGGAGCTCCGCTGGAACCAGGCCTACCACCGCCTGGCCCAGGGGTTCTGACCCGCCGACTCCCCGCCGCCCGGCGGCCCCGCCGAGGGCGCCCCCCCCCCCCGCGGGGGGGGCCGGCCCCCCCCCCCACCCCACCCCACCCCCACCAAACCCCTGGTCTAGGAACCGGGCCGAGAGACGCCCACAACAACCAC
>NZ_JBHWGV010000014.1:81131-108876 GCF_042732955.1 Kitasatospora sp. NPDC059747
CAGGGCCTACCCCGCCCTGCCCGTGGCGTAGTCACCGGCCTATGCCCCCCGGCCGGGGGGCCCCGGGTTCGACGCGGCCCGCCCGGGGGGGCGTCGCCGTCCCCGCACCGCACCGCACCGCACCGCACCGAACGCAATGGAGTAGGACCCGTGCCGAGAGACGCCCTCATATCCCACGGCGAAGTGACGGTGACCCAGGAGCCCGCCGCGGCAATGCCGGACGGTCGGCGGATCACCCGATGGACCTTCGGGGCGCCCGAGGGCGTGACGGTGGAGGTGCTGAGCCTGGGTGCCCGCCTCCAGGCCGTGCACGCGCCGGACCGGGACGGGCGGCGGTGCAACGTCGTCCTCGGCTGCGAGGACGTCGAGGACCTGCTCGGGGAGGCCGCGTACTTCGGAGCGACGGTCGGCCGCTACGCCAACCGGATCGCGGGCGGGGTCCTGCCCCTCGACGGTACGAGGCACCGGCTGGCGGTCCAGGACGACGGCCACGCCCTGCACGGCGGGCCGGACGGCTTCGCCACGCGGCTCTGGGACGGCGTGGCGGTCCGGGAGGGCCGTCGGGCCGGGGTCCGGCTGCGGCTGCACAGCCCTGACGGCGACCAGGGGTTCCCGGGCGCCCTTACCGCCGAGGTGATGTACCTCCTCGACCCGGCCGGGGACCTCTTCATCGTCTACCGCGCCGCCGCGGACGCGCCGACGGTCGTCAACCTCACGAACCACGCGTACTTCAACCTGGCCGGCGAGGGTTGCGGAACGGTGCTCGACCACCTGCTCCAGGTCGAGGCCGCCGGGTACCTCCCGGTGGACGGGGAACTGATCCCGCTGGGGCCCGTCCTGCCCGTGGCCGGCACGCCGTTCGACCTGCGCGAGTCCCGGACCACCGCGGACCGCGTCGCCGACGGACACCCGCAGATCCGCCGGGCCGGCCAGGGCTTCGACCACACCTGGGTGCTCGGCGGGAGGGGCTTCAGGAAGGCCGCCGTACTGAGCCACCCGGCCAGCGGCCGTCGGGTCGAGTGCTTCACGATGGAGCCGGGGCTCCAGGTCTACACCGGGAACCACTTCGACGGCTCGCTGACCGGCCGCTCCGGCCGCCCGTACCCCGCCTACGCGGGCATCGCGCTGGAGACGCAGCACTTCCCGGACTCGCCCAACCGGCCCGAGTACCCGTCCACCGTGCTGCGCCCGGGGGAGGAGTACGGCTCGATGACGGTCTACCGCTTCCTGTCCGAGTAGGAGGGCCCGGGCAGGAGGGCCCGAGCGGGAGCGCCCGAGCGGGAGCACCCGGTCGGGTGGTGAACGGGGGCGGTGGGCTCGTCGGAGCCCACCGCCCCTTTGTCAGCGGGCGACGAACACCCGCACGTCCCAGGCGTTCAGGGAGACCGACCCTCCGGACGCCACCGCGGTGCCGTCCAGGACGTCGGTCAGCTCGACGGGCGCCCGGACGTCGGCGGGCCGCCAGCTCCAGTTGTGGACCACGTGGACGCGGCGTCCGTCCGGGGAGGTTCCGGTCGTCGCGGTGACGGAGGCCGGCAGGTCCCGCCAGCCGCTCGCGGGAACCGGAGCCAGCCAGGCGGCCAGCTCCCGGGCGAGGTCGCGGCCGGGCACGGTGCCCACGCAGGTGACCCGGCCCTCGCCGTGGCGGCGGGTGGTGACGGCGGGCCAGCGGCCGAAGTGGGGGTGCTCGTAGCCGGCCAGCACCGTGGCGTCGGTGGCCGTGAGGCCCTCCACCCAGCGGGTGGCGGTGGCGCCCGCCGGTAGCTCCAGCGGACTGCCCGGGGCGGTGCGCAGCGGGAGGTCCGAGGTCAGGTTGCTGAATTCGTCGTACCGGACGCCGGCGGCGGCCGTGAGGCGCGGCGGGGCGGTCTCGTGGCGGGCCCGGGCCTCGTGGTCGGCGTAGCCGGTGCGGGGGCCGAGGACGAGGTGGCCGCCGGCCTCGGCGTAGGCGGCGAGCCGGTCGAGCAGGGAGTCCTCGGCGAGGTAGAGCCCGGGGACGACCAGCACGGGGTGGCGTCGCGCGGCCTCGGCGGGTGCGAGGCCGTCGTGGAGCTGTCGGGCGTGCAGGATCCGCACCTGGCGGCCGGCCTCGAACGCGCCGCGGTAGAAGGGGTCGAAGATGCGGTGGTAGGAGGCCGGATCCGGATCGCCGTTCGTCCTCGCCAGCGGCGGGTACTTCTGCATGAGCCATTTGCTGGGCATCGAGTAGACCATCGCGATGTCGGCATCGGGCTCGATCCCGGCGACCAGCGGCCCCACGGTCTCGAACTCGGCTCCGAGCCGGGCGAGTTCGGCGTAGACCCGGCCGGGCCTGCCGCTGTGCGGCAGGATCCCGCCCCAGTACGTCTCGGCGCCGAAGTGCAGGGTGTGCCAGTGCCAGTACTCGATCATCCGCGCACCGCGCGAGACGAGTGCCCAGGCGGCCTGGCGCCACTGGCCGTCGAAGGCCGGCCGGTTCTCCGAAGTGCCGCTGATGGCCTGGGCGTTGGTCTCGGTGACGAGGAACGGTTCCTGACGCGAGGAGAAGATCCGGTCGGCGCTCTGGTACAGGGCCCACACGCCGGTGGTCTTCCACCACTGCTCGTGGTCGTCGGGCGTGGTGTCGGGCAGTGCGAGGGCGTCCTGCATGTCGTAGTACGGGTTCCCCGCGGTGACGTCCAGGGCGTCGGTGATCTCGTCGTCCTCCATCGCGGGGTGGTTGTAGGCGAGGCAGGTGGTGACGAACTGGTCGGGGCGGGCGTACTCGCGGGTGATCGCGGCCTGCCAGGCGATGAACTCGGTGGTCTGGCGGGCCTGGAACGCCCGCCAGGCGACGTCGAACTGCGGCTGCTGGTTGTCGTCGGGGTGCCACAGGTCGGCCCAGGTGGAGAGCCGGTGCGACCAGTAGACCAAGCCCCACTCCCGGTTGAGGGTCTCCACGTCGCCGTAGGTGTGGCGCAGGTGGTCGACGAACCGCTGGAAGACGCCGTGGTTGTGGGGCAGCCGGAGGCCGGGTTCGTTGTCGACCTGGAAGCCGATGACGGCGGGGTGCGCGGCGTGGCGGCCGAGGATCGCCCGGGTGACGCGTTCGGCGTGGTAGCGGAAGGCGGGGTGGGAGAAGTCGGCCTCCTGGCGGGCGCCCCAGCCCATGCGCTGCCCCGTCGCCCGGTCGCCGGCGATCTCGGGGTACTGCCGGGCCAGCCACGGCGGCACGGCGTAGGTGGGGGTGCCGAGGACGACCGCGATGCCGCGCTCGTGGGCGCCGTCGAGGACGGGGGTCAGCCAGTCGAGCTCGAACCGGCCGTTCTCCGGCTCCCAGGTCGACCAGACGGACTCGCCGACCCGGATGACGGTGAACTTCGCCCCGGCCATCAGGTCGAGGTCTTCCTTGAGCCGTTCGTACGGCTGGTACTCGTGGTAGTAGGCGGCGCCGAACAGCACGCGCGGGGGCAGCGGGAACATGGGTGCACCTCGGAAACGTGAAGAGGCCCCGGCCGGCGGGAGGCGGCAGCCGGGGCGGGGAGGGACCGGGGTCAGGAGGCGGTGCCCGTCACCGTGGTGCCGGACCTGGTCACCTGGTAGCCGACGGTGGCGCCGCTCCAGAAGTGGAAGGTGAGCGTCGCCGGCGTGCCGTCCTTGAGCGCGTTGAGGAAGTCCGGCTTGAGGACCAGGGCGTTGCCCGTGTAGTCCGGCGCGAAGGCCGTGTTGAACGCCTGGAACGCGGTCCAGCTCGACGAGCCGGCGTTGGTGCCGTCGGCGTACTTGGCCTCCATGGTCGCCAGTTGGTCACCGTTGAACCGGGTGGGGATGGTGAGCGCGGTGCTGGTCCCGGTCGCGGCGGACACCACCGGCTTGTCGAAGGAGATCACGTGGAGCTGCCAGGGCTCGCCCTGCGAGTACTGGACCTGGAGGGTCGAGTTGACGCCGTAGGCGCGGTCGCCGGCCAGCCGGGTGAGCGCGTCGGAGGTCAGCGTCAGCCGGTCGCCGTTCAGGGTGTAGTCGAGGTAGGGGATCAGCGGCATGTCGCCCTGCCACAGTCCGGCGAACCACTGGCCGTTGCGGTTGAGCGTGATGGTCTGCGCCGCGATCGGGCCAGACTTCGACACGAAGAGGTTGTCGGTGGAGGCGGTGCCCGAGCGCGTGGTCCAGGACGTCTTGACCAGGGCCATCAGGTCGGGCTCGCGCCACTTCAGGGCGGTGCGGTCGAGGTAGTTGCCGTCGTCCCAGAGGGCGCTGGTGACACCGTTGAGCCGGGCCTGGTAGTTGACGTCCTCGTAGTACTTCAGCAGCTCGCCCTGCTCGACGGTGTTGGAGTTGGGCTCGCTGAGCAGTCCGTACTCGCCCAGGTAGACCGGTATGCCCTTGCCGACGAACTCGCTGTGCATCAGGGCGAAGGTGTCGGCCTGCATCTTCTGGGTCTTCGCGTCGAAGCTGGTGCCGCCCGCGATGTTCACGCTGAACGGGTAGTAGCCGTAGTAGTGCACGGTGGCGACCAGGTTGCGGTCGTGCAGGGAGGCGATCTCCGCGTTCAGGTCGTCCATCAGGGGCTGGGACGGGGTGCAGCCCTGGGTGGGCAGGACGAGCAGACGGTCCTTGTTGCCGCCGCCCGAGTTGCGCACGATGGTGACGAACGAGGTGTTGAGCTCGTTCATGTACGTGGTCTTCTGGGCGTCGGTCGCGTTGTTGAACTGCGGCTCGTTGACGCTCTCCATGAGCAGCTTGCGCGGCTCGTCCTTGAACGCGGCGGCGATCTGCTGCCAGGTCGAGTTGAACCGGGCCATCACGTTGTCGTGGTCGGTGGAGATGTCGGCGATCCACTTCCACGAGTCGTGGTGGACGTTCATCTCGACGTAGAGGCCGTCTGCGAGCGCGAGGTCGATCACCTGCTTCACCCGGGCCAGGTAGGTCGCGTCGATGGTGTAGGGGGCGGTGGTGGACTGGTGGGTGTACCAGGTGACCGGGATCCGGACGCTGCGGAAGCCCTGGGACCGCAGGTGGTCGAAGAGGGCCTTGGTGGTGAGCGGGTTGCCCCAGGAGGTCTCGTCGGGGATGGCGTCCAGGGTGTTGCCCAGGTTCCAGCTGGGCTGCATGGCGGCGACGGCGGCCATCGGGTCGCGGGGGGCCGGCCGGAAGAGCGATGCCGACTGGTCACCCTGGTGGTCCTGGTCGGCGAAGGCGGTGCCGCCGGCCACGCTGGTCGTGGTGAGCAGAGCCACCAGGAGGGCGGCCGACCGGCCGAGGCGGCGGCCGTGCGGCCGGGCGCTGCGCTGGGAGACGTTCAAGGAGTGATCTCTCTCGTGAGTGGTGGGGGTGGTGTGGTGGTGCTGACGGCCGGTCATGACGACGGTTGGGGCTCGTAGTCGAACCGGTCGAAGTGGATGGTGCCCGCCGCGGCGTACATGCCGATGACCCGGCCGGTGAAGCCGCCGGCCACCTCGGTGGACAGGTAGCGGCCTTCGAGGGTGGCGAGCGCGGTGAAGGTGCCGTCCGCGTCCTCGATGCCGAAGGAGAGGGCGTCCGGACCGCCGCGCGCGTCGCGCGGGGTCAGCGGGTCGATGTCGACGCCGAGCACCACCGGGCCGGGCGGTACCGGGCGGGAGGCGACCTCGGCGCGCACGGAGCCGATCCGGGCGATCACGGCCACCCGGCCGTCGGCCGCCTCGATCTCGTAGTGGTGCTCCTCGTCCAGCCGGACGGCCAGGCCGCCGCGGCCGTCGGCCGGGTCGATCAGGGTGCGGGCCCGGCAGACGAGGTGCTGCTGGCGGCGGCCGACGAACACCGCGTCGTTCTCGTCGAGGGAGGCGCCGGCGGCCCGGAGGGTCAGCCAGCCGGATCGTTCCTTCGTGGTGCAGAGCTGCTCCGGGCGCTCGCGTACGGAGATCCACTGGGGGTGCAGTTCGGCCTGCTCGAAGTCGTCCCGGGACGGTACGGCGGCAGCGGGGTACAGCGGCCAGGCAGGGGTGGGAAGTTCGGTGGTGAGCGGGCCGACGACCGGCCAGCCGTCGACCCACTCGACCGGAGCGAGGAAGGTCTCCCGGCCGAGCACGTGCCAGCCGGGGGTGCCGCCCCGCGGCCGGACGCCGAGCAGCACCATCCACCAGGAGCCGTCGGGGGCCTGGACCAGGTCCGCGTGGCCGGTGTTCTGGATCGGCCGGTCGGTGCTGCGGTGCGTGAGGACCGGGTTGTCCGGGCACGGCTCGAACGGGCCGGTGGGCGTGGAGCCGCGGGCGATCGACACACCGTGGCCGCGTTCGGTGCCGCCCTCGGCGATGAGCAGGTACCAGTACGCGCCGATCCGGTAGAGGTGCGGCGCCTCGGGGGCCTTGCCGCCGGTGCCGGACCAGATCCGCCGCGGCTCGCCGAAGGTCTCGCCGGTCGTCGGGTCGAGACGCACCTGGGAGACGCCGGCGACGGTGCACCAGCAGGTGCCGTCCTCGTCCCAGGCGAGGTCCGGGTCGATGCCGGGCACCCCGGGCGCCGGGACCGGGTCGGACCACGGGCCGGCCGGGTCGGTGGCGGTGACGATCACGTTGCCGCCGCCGCCGACGATGGTGACGATCAGCCAGAAGCGGCCGTCGTGGTGGCGCAGGGTCGGCGCGTAGATCCCGGCCGAGGACGGCACCTCGGGCGCCAGGTGCAGCTGGCTCGGCCGGTCCAGGGCGTTGCCGATCTGGGTCCAGTTCACCAGGTCGCGGCTGTGGAAGACGGGGATGCCGGGGAAGTACTCGAAGCTGGAGCACACGAGGTAGTAGTCGTCGCCCACGCGGCAGACGCTGGGGTCGGGGTGGAAGCCGGGGATCACCGGGTTGGACGCGGTGCCGGTGGGCTGGGGCTGGTCTGACACGTGGTCGGTTCCTGATTCGTGAGGAGGTGGTTCACGCTCGGGGGAGGGGGTGGCGCCCCGGGCCCTGGGCCCTAGAGAAAGTCGGGGCCGGGGCGCCACCGGTTCGGGGCTAGCCGATGGCGCAGGTCGCGCCGTTGAGCCAGAAGGCGGTCGGGTTCGCGTCGCTGCCGGACCAGGTGGCCTTGAAGCCCCACTGGGCGCTTCCGCCCTGCGGGATGGCGGCGTTGAAGGAGGCGTTCCCGGCGTTGACGCTGGGGCCGCTCTGCTTCACCGAGGCGTTCCAGCTGCTGGTGATCGCCGTGTCGCCGGCGAAGTTGAAGCCGAGGTCCCAGCCGTTGACCTGGCCGAGCCCGTTGTTGACGACGGTGACGGTGCCGATCACGCCGCCCGGCCACTCGTTCCTGTTGTAGACGACCCGGCAGCTCGCGCTGGTCGGGTGCATCTGCACGACCGTGATGCCGTAGGCGGGCACGGTCTGGGTGGTCGGGCTGCCGCTCTGCGCCGTTCCGATCGAGTTGCCGTTCTTGAGGTAGGAGTAGACGGTCGGGGTGTCGGAGGAGGCGGTGAACCCGGTGTACGAGAGGTTCACGGTGGCCGCGTTGTTCGGGTCCTTGTTGATCAGCATGACGGCCACGTCGCCGTTGGCGCGGCGCACGGCGTGCGCGGAGAGCAGCGAGGACGAGCCGGCGGCCTTGACCAGGGTGTCGCCGGGCGCTCCGAGCCTGCTGATCATCTGGGTGCCGTAGTAGGCGGGGAAGGGGGTGTTGAGGGGCGGCTCGCAGCTCGCGCCGCTGGAGACCATGCCGTAGTCGTTGTACTCGGTGGCGCCCTCGACCTGGCTCAGGTCGGTGCAGTCGACGCCGTTGTGGAGGGCCCACCAGTCGACGTTGAACGCGCCGTTCTCCATCCAGGTGAGGTACGTGTCCGGCGCGAACAGCCCGTTCGGGGAGGTGTCCCGGTAGGTGGTGGTGTTCGCCTCGGTCACCGCGATGCCGACGTTGGGGGCGTTCGTCCCGGCGTACTGGTTGATCAGCGAGCGCACGGTGCCGGCGATGTTCGGGATCAGGGCCTGCGGCTTGGTGAGCAGGTCGGCCGGGCTGGCTCCGCCGGGGTAGGTGTGAACGATCACAAAGTCGACCTTGGAGCCGGCGATCGACAGGACCGTGTGGTTCCAGTCCATGCTGTCGCCCGGGCCGACGACGCCGTCCGGCCAGCCGCCGGGGGTGGTGAGCACGGCGCCGATCTTGATGTTCGGGTCGACCGCCTTCATCGCCGAGACGTACTGGACCAGGTTGGTCGCGTAGGTCGTGGCGCTCTTGCTGCTGTGGGTGTCGTACTCCCAGCCGTTGCTGTTGCTGTACTCCCCGTTGCCGTAGACCTCGTTGCCGACCTCCCAGTACGTGATGCCGTAGCCCTTGGTGGCGTTGGCGTACTTGACCCAGTCGGCGGCCTCCTGGGGCGTGCCGGAGCCGTAGTTCACGGTGATGATCGGCTGCGTTCCGGCGGCGTGCATGGTGCCCATGAAGGCGTCGAAGCCGGTGTTCGGGGCGACGTACGCGCCGCCCGAGGCGGTGCCGGTCTGCCAGTGGTAGACGTCGGAGTGGCTGCCGCCGGGGTAACGGACGGCGCCCATGCCGGCGGTGCGGAGCAGGCCGGGGGTGGCGGAGTCGTTCATGGTGGCGTCGAAGACGGCGGTGTTGATGCCGACGCCGGTGGCGGGGATGGTGGCGAGCTGCAGGGCGGCGTCGACGGACACCGACACGGAGCTCGCGGCGTGGGCGGGCGGCGCGACGGCGGCGATCGCGCCGGTGACCGCAAGCGACAGGGCCGCGGCGGCGGCGATGACGCGATCACGACATGTTTGTGCTGACCAGTTCATGCGTCCCTCCAGGGTGGTGGGGGTACGTGGTGTTCGGGTGGGGGATCGAACTCCCGCGATCTGGACGGCGGACCCGGCGCGGCTGCGTGTGATCGGGCCCGGACGCGAAGCGTGTTCCGTACGGATGCGGACCGGCGCGGTGGGGAGCGCGCGGTCGCCCGGTGCATGGTCAACTCCCTTCGGCGGCCCTCCTGGTGAGGCGCAGCAGGACGGCGGACGGTGCCGTCGGCAGGGTCACGGTGAGTTCGGCCCGGTCCGGGTGCCAGGCGGCGGTGGCCCGGCTGGAGGCCGGGTAGAGCACCTCGGTGCGGACGTCGGTGCCGAGCAGGTGGCCTTCCTCGGTCGTGCGGAGGGAGGGGGAGGGTGAGCGCTCACAATGTAGTGAGCGCTCACAACTGCGTGAAGTGAGCGCTCACAACGCGCGCAGGACCGCGCAGCCGCCGGCGGGCACCCGGCTCAGGGTGGCGCCCGTGAGCAGGTCGTGGGCCGGCTGGGGGAGCGGTACGGCCTCGGCGCTGTGGTTGAGCAGCAGGTGCCAGCTCCGGCCGTCCGGCGCGTGGCGGGTGACGGCCTCGACGCCGGCCGGCAGGCCGGGCAGGTCCGGGGTGACGCCCGCCTCCGTGAGCAGCCGCCCCACCAGGGTGGCGTAGCCGGCGTCGTCGAGGCGGGTGGAGAGGTACCAGCCGTGGCCGGATCCGAAGGTGTGCCGGGTGAGCGCCGGGCTGCCGGTCAGCATGCCGTGGGTGTAGGCGGCGACGGCCTCGGCGCCCTCGGTGCGCAGGGACTCGCTCCAGGAGGAGCCCGTCGAGCCGTCGGAGAGCGCGAGTTCCTCGCCCTGCGCCAGCGGGCGGTACTCCTCGACCCGGATGCCCAGCGCCTCGCGCAGCGGTGCGGCCGGGTAGCCGCCGAGCCGGGCGTGCAGGTGCTCGTCGACGGCGGCGCCGAAGTGCTGGAGGAGCAGGGTGCCGCCGTCGGCGACGTACCGGCGCAGGTTCTCGGCGCCCGCGTCGGTGAGCAGGAACAGGGCCGGGGCGAGGACGACCCGGTAGCGGCTCAGGTCGTGCTCGGGGTGGGCGAAGTCGACCGTCAGTCCGGCGTCCCACAGCGCCCGGTGGGCGCGGCGCAGCGCGGGGTAGTACTCGAGCTCGCCGGACGGGAGTCCGTCGACCTGCATCGCCCACCAGGCGTCGGAGTCGTGCAGCACGGCGACCTCGGCCCGGACGGTGGAGCCGGCGAGCTCGCCGAGCCGGGCGAGGTGCTCGCCGAGCGCCGTCACCTCGCGGAACATGCGGCTGTCGGGCCCGGCGTGCGGGACCATCGAGGAGTGCCACTGCTCGGCGCCGGCCCGGGACTGGCGCCACTGGAAGAACAGTGCGCCCTCCGAGCCGCGGGCGACGTGGGCGAGCGAGTTGCGCAGGATGTCGCCCGGCTCCTTGGGGAGGACGCGGTCGCCGGCGTAGACGGTGTTGGTGCCCGATTCCATCAGCAGCCAGGGGGCGCCGCCGGCGAGGGAGCGGGCCCGGTCGGCGTCGAAGGCGGCGTGGGCGGCGGCCTCGACGCCGGGCCCGGTGGGGTAGTGGTTGACGGAGACCAGGTCGACCTCGCGGCCGAACGCCCACAGGTCGAGGTTCTGGTACCTGGGCAGCATGAGATTGGTCGTCACCGGCCGGTCGCTGTGGGCGCGGATCGCGTCGCGCTGCTCGCGGTAGGCGGCGAGGGCCTCGTCGGACCAGAAGCGGCTGTAGTCCAGGGCCTGGCCGGGGTTGCGGTGCCACTGGCTCTGGCGGGGCGGCAGGATCTGCTCCCACGAGGTGTAGCGCTGGCTCCAGAAGGCCGTCCCCCAGGCCTCGTTGAGGGCGTCGAGGGAGCCGTGGCGGGCGCGCAGCCAGACCCGGAACGCGGCGGCGGCGTGGTCGCAGTGGCACAGGGAGACGTACTCGTTGTGCACGTGCCACAGGGCGAGGGCCGGGTGGTCGCCGTAGCGTTCGGCGAGGGCGTCGGCGATGCGGCGGGCGGCCCGGCGGTAGGCGGGGGCGGCGACGCAGTAGGTGTCCCGGCTGCCGTGGGTCAGCCGGGTGCCGTCGGGGCCGACGGGCAGGGCGTCCGGGTGGGCCAGGCTGAACCACGGCGGTGGCCCGGCGGTGGGGGTGGCCAGGTCGACGGCGACGCCGGCCGCGTGCAGCCGGTCGAGGTGGCCGTCGAGCCAGCCGAAGTCGTAGCGGCCCTCTTCGGGCTCCATCAGGGCCCAGGAGAAGACGCCGACGGTGGCGAGGTTGACGCGCGCGTGGCGCATCAGCTCGTCGTCCTGCTTCCATACCTCGGCGTCCCACTGCTCGGGGCTGTAGTCCCCGCCGAAGGCGAGGCCGCCGAGGCGGTCGGTGAGCCGGCGGATGTCCATGGGGAGATGTTCCTTCGGTAGGGGGTCAAGTGCGGTGCGGAGCCGGCGCGGTGCTTTCGCGGACCACCAGTTCCGGTGGCATCAGGAGGAGTTGGTCCTTCGCCTCGTCGCCCGCGGCGGACGCGGTGATCCTCGCCATGACCTGTTCGACGGCGACCTGCCCGAGGTCCTTCTTCGGACTGGTCACGGAGGTGAGCCGGGGTGCGTGCTGCTCGGCCAGCGCGTCGGGGCAGATGGCGATGACGGAGGCGTCCTCGGGCACGGTCCGCCCGCTGGCGCGCAGCAGGCTGAGCAGTGGGCCGATCGCGGCCTCGTTCTGCACGACGAACCCGGTGGTGTCCGGGCGGTCCGCGAGGATGCGGGCCAGGGTGCCCGCGGTGCTCTCGTAGGTGCCCTCGCAGGGCCGGTGGAGGAAGCGCAGGCCGCGCCGTTCGGCACGGGCGCGGAAGCCGTTCAGGGTGCGCTCGGCGTACCCGGCGTGCCGCCGGTAGACGCCGCTGCTGTAGCCGATGAAGGCGATGTCGCGGTGGCCGAGGTCGGCGAGGTGGTCGGCGCACAGGGCGCCGGCGGTGGCGAAGTCGTGGTCGACGCAGGAGAGTCCGGCCGGGTCGTCGGGCAGGCCGATGAGGGCGGCCGGGATCTCCTCGGCCCGCAGGACCGGGATCCGGTCGTCGTCGAGCCGGACGTCCATGAGGATGACCCCGTCGGCGAGCCCGGTGGCGGCGACCCGGCGGACGCCTTCGGGCCCTTCGTCGTTGGTGAGCAGCAGGACGTCGTAGCCGTGCTCGCGGGCCGCCACGGTGACCGCGATGGCGATCTCCATCATCGTGGGCACGTGCACCTCGGGGCGGAGCGGCACCACCAGGGCGATGATGTGCGAGCGCTTGCCGGCCAGGGCCCGGGCACCCGCGTTGGGGTGGTAGCCGAGGTCCGTGATGGCCCGTTCGACGCGGGTCCGGGTCTCGTCGGAGATCGGCCGCTTGCCGCTGAGGGCGTAGCTGACCGTGCTGGACGAGACGCCGGCGTGCCTGGCCACATCGGCGAGTGTCACCATCGCTCTGCTTCCTTCGTGTCGGTTCCGGTAGGGGCGCGTTCCCGGTCCGTTTCCGGTCCGTTTCCGGTCCGGCGGGGCGCGCCGGGCCGGTGCGGACGGCTCAGCCCTTGATCGCTCCGGTGAGGACACCGGTGCGCAGGTGCTTCTGCACGAACGGGTACACGATCACCAGTGGTACCAGGGTGAGGACGACGACCGCCATCTGCAGGGACAGCGGTGCGGTCTGCGCGTGGGTGCTCCCGAAGCCGGCGTTGACGGAGCCCGGGATGCCGATGCCCCGGTTGACGTAGGTGAGCAACACGTATTGGAGGGGCCACTTCTGACTGTCGGTCGGCATGTAGAGCATGACGTTGAAGAACGAGTTCCAGTAGCCCACGGCGTAGAAGAGCGCGGTGACGGCGGTGACGGCACGTGAGGTGGGCAGGACGACGGACCACAGGATGCGCCAGTCCCCGGCGCCGTCCATCCGGGCCGCGTCGATGAGTTCGCCGGAGGTCTCCTGGTAGAAGGCCCGCAGCACCAGGATGTTGAACACGGAGACCGCGCTCGGCAGGATCAGCGCCCACCACTGGTCGTAGCCGCCGAGTCCGGTGACCACCAGGAAGCTCGGGATCAGGCCGCCGCCGACGAACATCGTGATGATCAGCAGCATCAGGACGAAGCGGTGGCCGAGCGAGCGGGGCCGGGAGAGGCCGTAGGCGCACAGGATCGAGACGGCCATGGACACCGCGGTGCCGACCACCGTGATGCCGAGGCTCACCATCAGGGCGGTGACGACCGTCGGGTCGCCGAGCATCTGGCGATACGTCTCGGTGGTCAGGCCGTCCGGCCAGATCACCAGTCCGCCGGCCCGGTTGACGGCCCCGGGGGTGGAGAAGCTGGTCAGCACGATGATCCAGAGCGGGACCAGGATGACGGCGAGCATCCCGCCGAGCGTGAGGCCCTTGGCGGCCTGGCCGACGGTGGTCGGCGGCTCGTCCCACGGCGGGCGGGCCGAGCGGGCCCGGCGCCGGGCGGCTGCTGCCGCGGTGCGGCGCTTCTCGCCCCGCGAACCCATGGTGGTGAGTGCGTTCGTCATTTGCGGTACAGCCCGTCCTCGCCGAAGGCGTGCGCCAGCTTGTTGGCACCCCAGATGAGCAGCAGCGAGACCACGCTCTTGAAGAGCCCGGCCGCCGCGCCGTAGCTGTAGCCGCCGGTGGCGATGCCGTAGTAGAAGGAGAAGGTGTCCAGGACGTCCGCGGCGTCGTGGCCGACGGCGTCGCGCTGGATCAGGAACTGCTCGAACCCGACGGACAGGGCGTTGCCGAGCCGCAGGACCAGCATGAGCACGATCACCCCGCGCAGGCCCGGCAGCGTGATGTGCCACATCCGCCGCAGCCGCCCGGCCCCGTCGGCGGCCGCGGCCTCGTACAGCTCGCTGTTGATCGCGCTCAGCGCCGCGAGGAAGACGATGATCCCCCAGCCCGCCTCCTTCCAGATCGCCTGGGAGGTGACCAGCAGCGCGAAGGTGTGCGGGTTGGTCATGATGTCCCAGGTGCCGATGTCGTGCTGGCGCAGGAACTGGTTGAGCACGCCGGCGCCGCCGAGCATCTGCTGGAAGATCGTGACCGCCAGCACCCAGGAGAAGAAGTGCGGCAGGTAGACCACGGACTGGAAGAAGTTGCGGATCCGCTCGCTGATCACCGAGTTGAGCAGCAGGGCCAGGGCGATGGGGATCGGGAAGAAGAGGATCAGCTGGACGAAGCTGAGGTACAGCGTGTTCTTCATCGAGGCCCAGAAGGCCGGGTCGCCGAACAACTGCTGGAACTGGTCGAACCCGACCCACTGGCTGTTCCGGACCCCGACCAGCGGGTCGTACTCCTGGAAGGCGGTGACGATGCCGAACAGCGGCGCGTAGTTGAACACCAGGAGCAGGACGACCGCGGGGACCGTCATCAGCAGGAGGGACTTGTCCCGCCGCAGCCTGATCCGCCAGTCGAGTCGCGCCGGCCTGGCGGGGCGCTGCTGCCGCGCGGTGCTCACTGGCCCGTGCCGTACTTGTTCAGGACGTTCTCGGTCATCCATTTCTTGAGGCGGTCCCCGGGGCCGGAGCGCCAGCTGGCGACGACGTCCTGGACGTCGGAGACCTTCTTCTTGCCGCGGTAGCAGTCCTTGACGGTGTCGTTCACGCTCTGCGCGGCCTCGGCCGCGGCGATGGCCTGCGGCATGCTGTAGTTCACGCCCCAGAAGAGCGGTTTGGTGAGGGCCTTGACGTTGGCGGCCTGCCAGGCCGCGTAGTCCTTGGTGACCGTGTCGCTGCCGGGGTTGCTGATCACCGAGGGGGGACCGGACAGGAACGGGAAGGTCTGCGCCTGGACGTCCTTCTTGCCCTCCTCCGTGAAGGTCGGCACCCCGTTGACGCGGTTGTGGTGGAGGCCCTCGACGCCGAAGTTGACCAGGGTGTACTCGGCGGTGCCGTAGGGGGCGGCGAGGTAGTTCGCGACGGCGAGCAGTTCCTCGATCTGGGCGGGCTTCAGGTCGGCGTTGAGGTAGCTGATGATGCCCGTGGAGGAGCCCATGTAGACCACGGGTGCGCCCTTCCCGTCGGCGGCGAAGAAGTTGAACGCGCCGCGCCGGTAGTTCGGGTCGGCGGCGACGCCGGACTGGTAGTCGCTCAGGTTCCAGCCGCCCGTGCCGCCGCCCTGGATGAGCACCTTCCCGCTGTAGAAGCGCTGGGTGCCCTTGTCGTCGCCGGCCATCGCGTCGGGGTGCATGTAGCCGGCGGTCGCCATGCGGTTGTGCCAGTCGAGGGCCTCCAGGAACTCCTGGGTCTCGAAGAGGTGGACCAGCTTGCCGTTGTCGACCTTCCACTTCAGGGGAGCGCCGAAGGCCGTGTACATGTAGGTCCACACGTCGTCGAAGGCCCACACGCCCCGCTTGGCGTCGGTCAGCTCCTTGCCGAGGTTCATCAGGTCGTCGGCGGACTTCACCTGGTCGGGAGTGATGCCGCGGGCTTCGAGGACGTCCCGGCGGTGGTAGACCATCCCCGCGATGGCGAAGTTGGTGGAGAAGGAGGGGATCCCGTAGATCTTGTCGCCCCAGGCCCCGACCTGCCAGGCCCCGGTGGGGAGGGCGGCCAGGTTCGGGTACTTCTTGATCTTGTCGCCGGACAGGAACGGGGTCAGGTCCGCGACCTGGGTGCCGGCCAGTTCGCCGGTGTTGAAGTTGGGGTTCCACCAGGTCGGCAGGCAGATCCAGTCCGGCAGCTGCTTGGCGGCGGTCATCGTCGGGACGATGGTGTTGTAGTTGTTCCCGTCGGCCGGCTTGATGGTCAGTTCGACCCCGAGGGCCTTGTTCATCGCCTGGTAGAAGGAGTTGCCGACCGGCGGGTTGGTGCCCCACAGCGGCGTGACGGCCGTGTAGCTGCCGCCCTTGCCGGGGACGCCGGAGACGGTGGCGGGCGGGGACGCGGGGTAGGAGAGGTAGGCGGGGTCGGTCGCGGTGTCGGCGCCGCCCGGCACGGAGGCTATGTCCGGCTTGACGGTGGTGCTGCTCGGTGCGTAGGTCGGCAGGGCGGCCTTCAGGCCCTCCTTGGTGTTGATGCCGGCCTTCTTGCCCGAACCGCCGCCGCTGCAGGCGGACAGCAGGGGCGCCATCGCGGCGGCTCCCGCGACCGCGGCGGCGCCGGTCAGGAAGCTCCTACGGTTCAACCCGGATCTCATGGTGGCGTGGCCCCTCTCCGTCGAAGCGTCGAAGCGCTTGGATGTTTCGGCGAGACTAACGACGCGTTACCGGTTCGGCAAGAGGCTGAACAAATGCAAAATCGTTTGTGTCCTGGGGAGTTGACAGCGATCCCGGAGCGTGCCAGCGTCGAAGCGCTTCGATGAACGACCACCGAGCCCAGCCCGCCCGAGGGGTATTCCACGTGAGTTCCGTGCCCGCAGCCGCAGCCGGCCTGCCCGCTTTCCGCAATCCCGCGCTCGCCCTGCGCAAGCGTGTCGACGACCTGCTCGGCCGACTCACGCCCGACGAGCGGCTCGCGATGCTGCACCAGTACGCGCCGGCCGTGCCGCGCCTCGGGGTCGGCCCCTTCCGCACCGGCGCCGAGGGTCTGCACGGCGTCTCGTGGCTGGGCGTGGCGACGGTCTTCCCGCAGGCCGTCGGCCTCGGCGCCACCTGGGACGAGGACCTGGTGCGCCGGGTCGCCGAGGCGGTCTCCACCGAGCTGCGGGCCTTCCACTACCACCGCCCGCCGATGATCGGCACGGCCGAGGACGGACCGAACTCCCTCCAGGCCTGGGCCCCGGTGCTCAACCTGCTGCGCGACCCGCGCTGGGGCCGCAACGAGGAGGGCTACTCCGAGGACCCGGTGCACACCGCGCGCATCGGCGAGGCGTTCTGCCGGGGCCTCGCCGGCGACGACCCGACCTACCTGCGGGCGGCCCCGGTGCTCAAGCACTTCCTCGCCTACAACAACGAGGAGGACCGCTGCACCACCTCCTCCGGGGTGCGCCCGCGCGTGCTCCATGAGTACGACCTCGCCGCCTTCCGGCCCGTCGTCCAGGCCGGTGTCGCGACCGGTGCCATGGCCGCCTACAACCTGGTCAACGGCCGCCCGTGCCACGTCAGTCCGCTGATCGAGACGGAGCTGCGCCGCTGGGCCGGGCCGGCCGGCCCCGACCTGTTCGTGGTGAGCGACGCCGAGGCGCCGTCCAACCTGGTCGACCCGGAGCACTACTTCGAGGACCACGCGGTGTCCCACGCGGCGGCGCTCAAGGCCGGCATCGACAGCTTCACCGACCACGGCCAGGACAGCGCGACCGTGGTCGGCCGGCTGCGCGAGGCGCTGGAACGCGGCCTGATCGACCAGGCCGACGTGGACCGCGCCGTCCGCCGGCAGCTGGAACTCCGCTTCCGCGTCGGGGAGTTCGACCCCGAGCTCGACCCCTACGCCACCACCGGCGCCGACGTGATCGACTGCGCCGACCACCGCGAGCTGGCCCGGCAGGCCGCGACCGAATCCGTCGTCCTGCTCAAGAACGACGGCCTCCTGCCGATCGACCCCGCCCGCACGCCCCGGATCGCCGTCATCGGCCCGCTCGCCGACGCGCTCTTCGAGGACTGGTACAGCGGCACCATGCCGTACCAGGTCGGCCTCGCCACCGGCCTCGGCGCGGCCCTCGCCCCGCACGGCGGCGAAGTGGTCCACGTGGACGGCTCCGACCGGATCGCCCTGCGCTCGCGCACCACCGGCGACCTCCTCGGCAAGACCTCCTTCGACGTCACCGACTGGGGCGGCGGCGCCCTCACGCTGCGCGCCGCCGACACCGGCCGCTTCCTGACCGTCAAGGAGGACGCCGCCCTCGCCGCCGACCTGGAGGTGATCAAGGCCTGGTTCGTCCAGGAGACCTTCCGGCTCGAACCGGTCGGCCCGGCCGGCGAGGACACCGTGCTGCTGTACAACGTGTTCACCGGCCGCTACGCCGCCGTGGACCCGACCGACGGCCGGGTGACCGTCACCGCCGAGACCCCGGAGACCGCCGAGCGCTGGCAGCGGGAACTCCTGCGCGACGGCCTCGCCGAGGCACGCGAAGCCGCCGCGGCGGCCGACACGGCGCTCGTCGTCCTCGGCAACCACCCGATGGTCAACGGCCGCGAGACGGAGGACCGTGCCGACATCGACCTGCCCGAGGGCCAGGAGGTGCTGCTGCGCGTCGTCGCCGAAGCCCGCCCGGAGACGGCACTGGTGCTGATGAGCAGCTACCCGTTCGCCGCCGACTGGGCCGACGAGCACCTGCCCGCCGTGGTGTGGACCTCCCACGGCGGGCAGGAGACAGGCCACGCGCTGACCGCGGTGCTGCTCGGCGAGGCCGAGCCCGCCGGCCGCCTGCCGCAGACCTGGTACCGCGGCGACGACCCGCTGCCCGCCCCGCTCGACTACGACATCATCAAGGCCGGGTGGACCTACCAGTACCACCAGGGCGCCACCCTCTACCCCTTCGGCCACGGGCTGTCCTACACCGACATCGCCTACCGCGACCCGCGCCTGTCGCAGCCGTCGATCGGCCCGGACGGCGAGGTCGACCTCACGGTCACCCTGGAGAACCGCGGCCGGCGCTCCGGCGGCGACGTGGTCCAGGTCTACGTCCGAGCCCTGGACGCCCGCTACGAGGCGCCCCGGGTGCGCCTCGCCGACTTCCGCAAGGTCCGCCTGGAGCCGGGGGAAAGCCGCGAGCTGACGTTCCGGCTGCCGGCCGAGCGGTTCGCCCACTGGGACGTCGCCACGGGCGCCTTCGCCGTCGACCCCGGCGACTACGAGGTCGTCGTGGCGCGCTCGGCCGAGCACCCGGTCCTCGTCACGCCGCTCACCGTGACCGGGACAGCGCCCGCCCCCCGCGCCGTCGTCGAACGGACCGTCCGGGCCGTCGACTTCGACGACCACACGGACGTCACCATCGTCGACGCCACCCGCGCCGACGGCGACGCCGTCACCCCCACCGCCCCCGGGCAGCCCGCGGCGCTCCTGTTCCGCGCCTGCGACGTGACGGGGGCCGTCCGGATCGAGGCCGAGACCGCCCGCGAGCACGGCGAGGACGGCGCTGCCCGGCTGGAGGTCCGGGCCGGCGGGCACCTGCTGGCCGGGATCGACGTGCCCGTCACCGGCGACCGCTACGCCTGGACGACGGTCACCGTCGAACTCGCCGCCCCGCTCGACGGCGTGCAGGACGTGATCCTGACCCTGCACGGCGACTTCCGGCTCGCCGCGTTCCGCTTCGCCGCGGCCGGCTGACACCTCCCGCCCCACAGACCGGCGGCCCGCCCCAGGGGGGAGGCGGGCCGCCCACTATCTCCGTCCAGGACCCGAAGCGGCGAGGCCCGTCCGGCACGCTTCCGCTCCGCACCTCTCCCACCGCCGCCCGGAGGCGGCTCCCATGTCGCTGCTCACGCCCCACCACGCTGGCTCGTCATCGCATCACCCGGAGGATTCCCCCATGCCCCTCACCGACTTCGGACTCGACGAACTCGTCCGGTACCGGCCCGAGTTGACCGACCCGGAGAACTTCGACGAGTTCTGGCGGCAGACCCTCGCCGAGGCCCGCTCGCACGGCGGGGCGGTCAAGGCCGAACGCGTCACCGCGCAGTACTCCCTGCGCACCGTCGAGGTCGACGACGTGCGGTTCCCCGGCTGGAACGGCGAGCCGGTGGCCGCCTGGCTGCTGCGCCCGCGCGGCGTGGACGGGCCGCTGCCCGTCGTCGTCACCTACCTCGGCTACTGCTCCGGCCGCGGGCTGCCCACCGAGCACCTGTTCTGGCCCTCCGCGGGCTACGCCCAGCTCGTCGTCGACAGCCGGGGCCAGGGCCACGACACCCCCGACCGGGGCATGGGCGACGGCACCCAGTGGGTCGAAGGCTTCATGACCAAGGGCATCGACTCGCCCGAGAACTACTACTACCGGCGACTGATCACCGACTGCGTGCGCGCCGTCGACGCCGTCGCGCAGCTGCCCGGTCTCGACACCGAGCGGATCGTGCTGACCGGCGGCAGCCAGGGCGGCGGCCTGTCCATCGCCGTCGCCGGGCTCACCGGGGACGCCGTGGCGGCGGTGATGCCGGACGTCCCGTTCCTGTGCCACTTCCGCCACGCCGTCCAGATCGCCGGCGAGGGGCCGTACCCCGAGATCGTCAAGTACCTGCGCTGGCACAGCAGGCACCGGGTGGACCCCGCACTCGCCACCCTCGACTACTTCGACGGCGTCCACTTCGCCCGGCGGGCCACCGCCCCGGCCCTGTTCAGCGTCGGCCTGATGGACCCGGTCTGCCCGCCCTCGACGGTCTACGCGGCGTTCAACCGCTACGCGGGCGAGGACCGCACGATGACGGTGTGGCCGTTCGCCGACCACAGCGGAGGCTGCGGCTCCAACCCGCCCGCCCAGCTCGCCTGGCTGCACGCGCGCGGCCTCGGGCCGGAGCTGTGAACGTGAACATCCCGGCCTTCCCCGACCTGCCCGCCGGATTCCGGTTCGGCGCCGCCACCGCCGCCTACCAGATCGAGGGCGCCCACGACCAGGACGGCCGCGGCCCGTCCATCTGGGACACCTACAGCCACACCCCCGGGCGCACCCTCGGCGGCGCCACCGGCGACACCGCCTGCGACCACTACCACCGCTACCCCGAGGACGTCGCCCTGCTCCGGGAACTCGGCGTCGACGGCTACCGCTTCTCGATCGCCTGGCCCCGCCTCGTCCCGGGCGGCACCGGCCCGGCCAACCCGAAGGGCCTGGACTTCTACGACCGCCTGATCGACGAACTGCTCGCCGCCGGGATCGCGCCCGCCGCCACCCTCTACCACTGGGACCTGCCGCAGGCCCTGGAGGACCGGGGCGGCTGGCGCGTCCGGGAGACGGCCGAGGCGTTCGCCGAGTACGCGGCCCTCGCCGCCGACCGGTACGGCGACCGGGTCGAGCGCTGGATCACCCTCAACGAGCCGTTCTGCTCCGCCTTCGTCGGCTACGCCGAGGGCCGGCACGCCCCCGGCGCCCGGGAGGGCCGCGGGGCACTGGCGGCCGCCCACCACCTCCTCGTCGGCCACGGGCTCGCCGTCCGGGCGCTCCGCGCGGCCGGCGCCCGGGAGGTCGGGATCGCGCTCAACCTCGACCGCCTCCACCCCGCCTCCGACCGGCCCGAGGACCTCGCGGCGCTGCGCCGCGCCGAGGTCCTGCACAACGAGGTCTGGACCGAGCCGCTGTTCGCCGGGCGCTACCCCGCACACGAGGCCGAGACCTGGGAAGGACTCGCGGACGGACCCTGGCGACGGCCCGGCGACCTCGAACCGATCGGCGCGCCACTGGACTTCGTCGGCATCAACTTCTACCGGCCGGTCACCGTCGCGGCCGCCCCGCACCACGAGGCCGACCCCGAACTGCGCACCGCCACGGACATCGGCGTCACCGAACCGAACCCGTACGGCACCCGGCTCACCACCATGGGCTGGCCCGTCGTCCCGTCCGCGTTCACCGAACTGCTCACCGGGCTCCACGCCCGCTACCCGCGGCTCCCGCCGCTCTGGATCACCGAGAACGGCTCCGCCGAGGCCGACCGCAGCACCCCCGACGGCCGCGTCCACGACCCGGAGCGGACCGACTACCTGGCCGGCCACCTCGCCGCCGTCGCCGACGCCATCGCGGCCGGGGTCGACGTGCGCGGCTACTACGTCTGGTCGCTGCTGGACAACTTCGAGTGGGCCCGCGGCTACGAGCAACGCTTCGGCCTGGTCCGCGTCGACTACGACACCCTCACCCGCACGCCCAAGGACAGCTACCACTGGTACCGGGGCCTGATCACCGCGCACCGCGCGCGGACGGAGGAAACCGCCCGATGAAGTTCACCGACGGCTACTGGCTGATGCGCCCGGGCGTCACCGCGCGCTACGCCACCGAGGTCGCCGACGTCCGGACCGGCGAGGACCGGATGACCCTCTATGCGCCCGTCAAACACGTGCGCGGCCGTGGTGACACGCTCAACAGCCCGCTGCTGACCGTCGAGTGCTGGTCCCCGGCCGAGGGCGTGATCGGCGTGCGCACTACCCACCACGCCGGCTCGGCGCGGCGCGGGCCGGAGTTCGCGCTGCCCGGCGCCGAACAGGGCAGCGGGAAGGTGCGCCGGGACGGTGACGTCGTGGAGCTCTGCGCCGGCGAACTGACACTGCGGGTGGACACCTCCAAGCCGTGGCAGCTGGAGTTCACCGCCGGCGGGCGGGTCCTGACCTCGGTGGGAGAGCGCGGCACCGGCTTCGTCACCGACACCGACGGCCGCCACCACATGCTCGGACAACTCGCCCTGGGCGTCGGCGAGCTGGTCTACGGCCTGGGGGAGCGGTTCACCCCGTTCGTCCGCAACGGCCAGGTGGTGGACATCTGGCAGGCGGACGGCGGCACCAGCAGCGAACAGGCCTACAAGAACGTCCCCTTCCACCTCACCAACCGGGGCTACGGGGTGTTCGTCAACCACCCCGGCAGGGTCGGCTACGAGGTCGGCTCCGAGTCCGTCGGGCAGGTCCAGTTCAGCGTCGAGGACCAGTCGCTGGAGTACTTCGTCGTCCACGGCCCGACCCCCAAGCTGATCCTGGAGCGCTACACCGCGCTCACCGGCCGCCCCGCACTGCCCCCGGCCTGGGCACTGGGCCTGTGGCTGACCACCTCCTTCACCACCGAGTACGACGAGGCCACCGTCAACCGCTTCGTCGGCGGCATGGCCGAGCGCGGCATCCCGCTGAGCGTCTTCCACCTCGACTGCTTCTGGATGCGCGAGTACCAGTGGTGCGACTTCGTGTGGGACCCGGACACCTTCCCGGACCCGGCCGGCATGCTGGCCCGGCTCAAGCAGCAGGGGCTGCGCATCTCCGCCTGGATCAACCCGTACATCGCGCAGAAGTCGGAGCTCTTCGCCGAGGGCATGCGCGAGGGCCACCTCGTGCGGCGCCCGGACGGCAGCGTCTGGCAGTGGGACCTGTGGCAGCCGGGCATGGCCCTGGTGGACTTCACCAACCCCGCCGCCCGCGAGTGGTACACCGGCAAGCTGCGCACGCTGCTGGACGTCGGCGTGGACTGCTTCAAGACGGACTTCGGCGAGCGCATCCCCACCGACGTGGTCTGGCACGACGGTTCCGACCCGGAGCGGATGCACAACTACTACACCCACCTGTACAACCAGGCGGTGTTCGAGCTGCTCCGGGAGGAGCGCGGGGAGGGCGAGGCGCTGCTGTTCGCCCGTTCCGCCACTGCCGGCGGCCAGCAGTACCCGGTGCACTGGGGCGGCGACTGCGAGTCGCACTTCAACGCCATGGCGGAGTCGCTGCGCGGAGGTCTGTCCCTCGGCCTGTCCGGCTTCGGCTTCTGGAGCCACGACATCGGCGGCTTCGAGGGCACCCCCACCCCCGCCGTCTTCAAGCGCTGGACGCAGTTCGGCCTGCTCTCCTCCCACAGTCGGCTGCACGGCAGCAAGTCCTACCGGGTGCCGTGGGACTTCGGCGAGGAGGCGGTGGAGGTCACCCGCGAGTTCACCCTGCTCAAGCACCGGCTCGCGCCCTACCTCCAGCGCGCGGCGCAGCAGGCCCACGCCACCGGCGTCCCCGTGATGCGGGCGATGGTGCTGGAGTTCCCGGACGACCCTGCCGTCGGCACGCTCGACCGGCAGTACCTGCTCGGCGACGACCTGCTCGTCGCCCCGGTCTTCACCGAGGACGGGACGGTCGAGTACTACGTGCCCGAGGGGGCCTGGACCAACGTCCTGACCGGCGATCAGGTCACCGGCCCGCGCTGGGTGCGCGAGCAGCACGGCTTCCACACCCTGCCGCTGCTCGCCCGACCGGACTCCGTCATCCCGCTCGCGGTGGACGACCAGCGCCCGGTGTCCGCCTGGGCGGAAGGCGTCGAACTGCGGGTCCACGCCTTCGCGGACGGCGCCGAGCGCACCGTCGTGATCCCGCGCGGCGACGGCCCCGGCGAGACCGCCCGCTTCCACCTGCGCCGCACCGGCGACCGCCTCAAGGTGACCACCGACAGCCCGCACCCGTGGCAGCTGCGGATCGGCGGCCCGGACGGCGCCCTGCACATCGGCCCGGCAGGCACCCGGGAAGCCGACCTGCCCTACCCGGCCTGAGGCCGGCCCCCGACGCGAGGTGCCCCCCCCCCCCCCCCCCGGGGGGGCGGGGGCCCCCCCCCCCACCCCCCCCCCCCCCCCACCGTCGGGCCAGACCCCCCCCGCCGCCCCGTGTCCGCCCGGCCACGGCCGGAGTCGTCCATGCGGCGCCGCACCAACCGCGACCCGACGGGAGAGCCGGGCCGTGCCAACCGCGACCCGACGGGAGAGCCGGGCCGCACCAACCGCGACCCGACGGGGGTGGCGGGGGGGGGGGCCCCCCCCCCCCCCCGCCGCCCGCGGGCCCCCGCCCCCGGGGCCCCGCGGGGGGGGGGGGGGGGCCCCGGGGCCCCCCCCCCCCCCCCCCCGGGGGGGGGGGCGGCCCGCCCCCCCCCCCCCCCCCCGGCTCTCCCGTGGCCCCGGTCAGCGGGCGCCGAGGAGGTGTTCGTAGGCCAGCTGGTCCAGCTGCTCGAACGCCATGCCGCGGCGGGCGGCGGTGTCGACGTCGAAGTCCTCGAAGGCGGAGCGGTCCGCCAGGAGCCCGGCCAGGCCGTCCTGGGCCGTGGGGAGGGCGAGTTCGGGCAGGCGCGAGGCGGTGAGCGCGGCCTGGACCTCCGGGTCGGCGCGGAAGGCGCGGGAACGCTCGGCCAGCAGCAGGTAGTTGCGCATGCAGGCGGCCGCCGAGGCCCACACGCCGTCGAAGTCCTCGGTGCGCGGCGGCTTGAAGTCGAAGTGCTTGGGGCCGTCGTAGCCGGCCGACTCCAGCAGGTCGACCAGCCAGAAGGCCTGCCGCAGGTCGCCGGCGCCGAAGCGCAGGTCCTGGTCGTACTTGATGCCGGACTGGCCGTTGAGGTCGATGTGGAACAGCTTGCCGTGCCACAGGGCCTGGGCGATGCCGTGCGGGAAGTTGAGGCCGGCCATCTGCTCGTGGCCGACCTCCGGGTTGAGGCCGACCCGGTCGGGGCGCTCCAGCTCGTTGATGAACGCCAGCGCGTGGCCGACGGTGGGCAGCAGGATGTCGCCGCGCGGCTCGTTGGGCTTGGGCTCGATCGCGAAGCGCAGGTCGTAGCCCTGCTGCTCGACGTACTCGCCGAGGAGGTCGAAGGCCTCCTTCAGCCGGTCGAGGGCCGTGCGCACGTCCTTGGCCGCCCCCGACTCGGCGCCCTCGCGGCCGCCCCAGGCGACGTAGACCGAGGCGCCGAGCTCCGCCGCCAGGTCGATGTTGCGGATCGTCTTGCGCAGCGCGTAGCGCCGCACGTCGCGGTCGTTGGCGGTGAACGCGCCGTCCTTGAAGACGGGGTGGGTGAAGAGGTTGGTGGTGGCCATCGGCACCTTCAGCCCGGCCGTGTCCAGGGCGGCGCGGAAGCGCTTGACCACCTGCTCGCGCTCGGCGTCGCCGGTGCCGAAGGGGATCAGGTCGTCGTCGTGGAACGTGACGCCGTGGGCGCCGAGCCCGGCGAGCCGCTGTACGGTCTCGACCGGGTCGAGGGCGGGCCGGGTCGCGTCGCCGAAGGGGTCGCGCCCCTGCCAGCCGACGGTCCACAGGCCGAAGGTGAACTTGTGCGCGGGGGTGGGGACGAGCGGGTCGCTGGACATGGAGCGGCTCCGAATCGCGTGCGGAGGGTGTTTGTCAGGGCTCTCAACAAATTAGTATGCCGGAACGTCAAAAGGAACCCACACCGGAGGAACGCATGGCTGAGCAGCGTGTCGTGATCGGCGTCGACAGCTCGACCCAGTCCACCAAGGCCCTGGCCGTCGACATCGACACCGGCGCCGTGGTGGGCGAGGGCCGAGCTCGGCACACCGTCAGCACGGGGGCCGGCAGGGAGAGCGACCCCGAGCAGTGGTGGGCGGCGCTCGGCGAGGCCGCGGCGCGTACGGGCTGGGCGGACCGCGCGGCGGCGGTCTCCGTCGCCGGCCAGCAGCACGGCCTCGTCACCCTCGACGCGGCCGGCGGGCCGGTCCGCCCGGCGCTGCTCTGGAACGACGTCCGGTCCGCGCCGCAGGCCGCCGACCTGCGCGATGCGCTCGGCGCGGTGGAGATCGCCCGCCGCACCGGCAGCGTCCCGACGGCCGCCTTCACCGCCCCCAAGTGGGCCTGGCTGCGCGCTCACGAGCCCGCCGCGGCCGACCGCGTCGCCGCCGTCCGCCTGCCCCACGACTTCCTGACGGAACGGCTGACCGGCGAGGCCGTCACCGACCGCGGCGACGCGTCGGGCACCGGCTGGTGGGGCCCGGACGGGTACGACCAGGACGTCCTCGCCCGCATCGGCCTCGATCCCGCGCTGCTGCCCGAGGTCCTCCCGGCCGGTGCGCGGGCCGGCGTCGTCCGTCCCGGTCTGCCGCTGCGCGAGGGGACGCTGGTGGCCACCGGCACCGGCGACAACATGGCGGCGGCCCTCGGGCTCGGCCTCCGCCCCGGGCAGCCGGTGCTCAGCCTCGGCACCTCCGGCACCGTCTACGCCGTCGGCCGGACGCGGCCGGCCGATCCGAGCGGCACCGTCGCGGGCTTCGCCGACGCCCTCGGCGGCTGGCTGCCGCTGGCCTGCACGCTCAACTGCACCCTGGCCGTCGACCGCTTCGCCGCCCTGCTCGGACGCGGCCGCGAGGAGGTCGAGGACGGCGGCACCGCGGTCGTCCTGCCCTACCTGGACGGCGAGCGCACGCCCGACCTCCCGGGCGCGTCCGGCCTGATCCACGGACTCCGCCACGACACCACCCGCGGGCAGCTGCTCCAAGCCGCCTACGACGGCGCCGCCCACGCCCTGCTCGCGGCCCTGGACGGCGTCCTGCGCGCCGGGGGCGAGGACCCCGACGGCGACGAACCGCTGCTGCTCATCGGCGGCGGCGCCCGCGGCACGGCGTGGCAGCGGACCGTCCTGCGGCTCTCGGGCCGGGCGGTCCAGGTGCCCGCCGCGCAGGAACTGGTGGCCCTCGGCGCTGCCGCCCAGGCCGCCGCGCTGCTCACCGGCGAGCCCGCCGACGCCGTGGCACGCCGCTGGCGGACGGCCGAGGGCCCGGTCCTGGAGGCCGTGAAGAAGGACGAGGACGCGCTCATGCGGATCGGGGATACCCTGCGTCGGGCCGGGGCCTTGCAGGGCGCCCCGGCCGAGGACTGGTAGGAGGGGCGCGTGACGGTGGTGGTCAGGGCGGGCAAGGGACCGGAGAGCGGACCCGCGTCGCAGCAGGACATGCGACGGCAGAACCTCTCACTGGTCCTCGGCGCGGTCGCCGGGCACAGCCCGCTCTCCCGCGCGGACGTCGCCGGGCGCATCGGCCTGACCAGGGCGGCCGTCTCCTCCCTGGTGGACGAGCTGATCGGCCGCGGCGCCCTGACCGAGGCGGCGGCCACGGCCAGTGGCCGGGTCGGCCGCCCCGGCCGGGCGCTGGCCGTGAACGACCAGGGCCCGGCGGGTCTGGGGCTGGAGATCGGCATCACCCACCTCGGTGCTTGCGTGGTGGACCTGCGCGGCGAGCCTCGGGTGTGGCGCCGGGTCGAACGGGAGAACGCGGGCCGGCCGGCCGGGGAGGTGCTGGCGGAGACCGCCGCGCTGGCGGCCGAGGCGCAGGCGGAGGCCGCGGCTCTCGGCCTGAGCGTCGAGGGCCGCGTCCTGGCCGTCCCCGGAGTGGTGCCGAACGAACCGGGCGGGCTGGTCGAGCGCGCGCCCAACCTCGGCTGGCGCGGCGTCTCCCTCGCCGACCACTGGCCCGACCCGGACACCGTGCCCGAGCCCGAGAACGAGGCCAACCTCGGTGCGCTGGCCGAGTACTGGAGCGCCGGGCAGGCCGCGGAGACCTTCGTCCACGTCTCCGCCGAGGCCGGGATCGGCGCCGCCCTGGTCATCGACGGACGGCTGTTCCGGGGCGCCCGCGGCTTCGCCGGCGAACTCGGCCACATCCCCGTCCAGCCGGACGGCGCCGGATGCGCCTGCGGGGGGGGCGCGGGGGGGGGGGGGGAGACGGGGGGGGCGCCGC
>NZ_JBHWGV010000015.1:0-29793 GCF_042732955.1 Kitasatospora sp. NPDC059747
CGCGGGCCCGCCGCCGTCACCGAGGCCGCCCCGGGCGGTGCCGAGGCCGGCACCCCGCGGCCCGCGCCGACCCTCGACGTCCCCGCCCCGGGCCTGCGCAGCCGGCCCGCCCGCCCGTTCCCCGGCGGGCCCACCGAGCCGCCGGGCGGGGCCGGCAGCCCGGCCGAGGGCAGCCTGCTCGACATGCTCAAGGTCGCCATCGCGATCCTCGACACGGCCGGCCGCGTGGTGCTCTGGAGCCCCGCCGCCGAGGAGCTGCTCGGCTGGCCGAACGAGCTGCTGGTCGGCCGCCGGATCGACGAGCTCATCCCGGACCACGACCAGGTCGCCCGGATCCAGGCCGCCATCCGGGACACCCTGCGCAACGGCCGCTGGGCCGGGCCCGCCGAACTGCGCGACCGGGACGGCGTGCCGGTCGCCGTGGACGCCCGGATCTCGCTGCTGGTGGACGGCGACGGCACCCCGTTCCTCCAGGTCAACCTGGCCGAGGCGGCCGCCGTCCGGGCCGTCGAGCGCGACCTCGCGGTGCGTGACGCGCTGTTCGAGCAGTCCCCGCTCGGCATCGCCGTCCTCGACACCGACCTGCGCTACACCGCCGTCAACCAGACCCTCGCCGAGATGAACGGCGTCGCCACCGACGACCACGTCGGCCGCACCACCGGCGAGACCCTGCCCGAGCGGGCCGCCGACGAGATCACCGCCATCCAGCGCCAGGTGCTGGCCACCGGCGAGCCGGTCATCGACGTCACCCTCGCCTCGCCGGTCACCGCCCGCTCCGGCTACCGCTCGATCTCCTACAGCCGGATGACCGACCGCTCCGGCCGCGTGCTCGGCATCTCCGGCACCGTCATGGACGTCACCGAGCGCTACCGGGCCGTCGCCAAGGTCGAGCACGCCCGGCGCCGGCTCTCCCTGCTCAACGAGTTCGGCTCGCGGGTCGGCGACCTCCTCGACGCCGCCCGGATCGCCCAGGAGCTGGCCGGCTCCGTCGTCCCCCGGCTCACCGACCACTCCGCGGTGATCCTGCTGCAGGCCGTCGCCCACGGCGACGACCTGCCCCGGCACGGCCACGACCGGCGCACCTCGCTGCTCCAGCTCGGCACCGCCTCCGTCCAGGACGGCCCCGAGGTCGACGTGATGCTGCGCCGCGGCGCCCGGATCACCTTCGCCGAGGACTCCGCCTGCGGCCGGGTGCTGCGCACCGGCGTGCCCGAGCTGCTCTCCGGCGCCGACCAGCTGAACGACGTCACCTACCCGGGCGACCCGAAGATGCAGGCCGCGCACGACCTCGGCGTGCACTCGATGCTCGTCGTCCCGCTGCGCGCCCGCGGCATCGTGATCGGCCTGCTGCTGGTCAGCCGGGCCGGCTACCGCGAGGGCTTCGACCGGGACGACCTCGCCTTCACCGTCGAACTCGCCGACCGGGCCGGCAGCTCCCTCGACAACGCCCGCCTCTACGCCCGCGAGCGCACCGCCGCGCTCACCCTCCAGCGCACCCTGCTCCCGCAGCAGGTCCCGCAGCCCACCGGCGTCGAGGTCGCCTACCGCTACGTGCCCGGCTCCAGCGGCACCGAGGTCGGCGGCGACTGGTTCGACGTCATCCCGCTGCCCGGCGACCGCACCGCGCTGGTCGTCGGCGACGTCATGGGCCACGGCCTGCGCGCCGCCGCGACCATGGGCCGGCTGCGCACCGCCGTCCGGGTGCTCGCCGCCCTCGACCTGCCGCCGGACGTACTGCTGCGGCACGTGCACGAGCTCGCCGACGACCTCGCCCAGGGGCCGGACGAGGCGCTGCTCGCGACCTGCGTCTACGCCGTCTTCGACCCCGGCACGGCCCGGCTGACCGTCGCCAAGGCCGGGCACATCCCCCCGGTGCTCGTGGTGCCCGGCCAGGAGACCGAGGAGCCGACCCGCACCGGCGGCCCGCTGCCCGGCGGCACCGGCCGGATCCTCGACCTGCCCTCCGGCGCCCCGCTCGGCGTCGGGGGCGTCCCGTTCGAGTCGGTCGAACTGAAGATCCCCGAGGGCAGCCTGCTCGCGCTGTGCACCGACGGCCTGGTCGAGTCCAGGGACAAGGACCTGGACGTCGGCCTCGGCCGGCTGGTCACCGTCCTCCAGGAGCCGCACGCGTCCATCCAGGCCGCCTGCGAGGCCGTGCTCGACACCATGGAGCAGGGGCGCGAGCCGGACGACGTCGCGCTGCTGCTGGCCCGGCTCGGTCACGGCCAGGCCGGCACCCCGACGGCCGGCTGGACGCTGCCGGCCGAGCCCACCGCCGTCTCCCGGGCCCGGCGGCTGGTGCGCTCCACGCTCGCCGAGTGGGGCGTCGAGGCGCTGACCGACATCGCGGAGCTGCTGGTCAGCGAGCTCGTCACGAACGCCGTCCGGTACGCCAGCGCCCCGATCGGGGTCCGGCTGACGCTCGGCGAGACGCTGCTGGTGGAGATCTCCGACCCGCTTCCCGACCCGCCCCGCGAGCGGCACGCGGCCGAGGCGGACGAGGGCGGCCGGGGCCTGGAGCTGGTCCGCCGGCTCGCACTGCGCTGGGGCGCCAGGGCCGAGGGCATCGGCAAGGTCGTCTGGTTCGAGCAGGCGCTCCCGGGTAATGAGCCCGACGAGCCGTGAGGCGTGCGGCGGGCGAGGGCGTGAGCCGGCGCGGAGGACCAGCGGGACGCGAGTAGAACGGAGCTGCATATGCCACCTGGCGGCCAGGGGGAGCGCGCACTCCGGCAGGGGGCGCGGGCGTGGCATTGTGGTTGCGCGGGCGGTAGGACAAAAACCTTCGCCCGATCTGATGTTGTGATGTTGAGGGCGTGTGAACGCACCCCTCGATGATGAATACTCGGTCTTCTCGACATCCGGACGGTCGCGGGTTGGAGGGGTCGGTCCGTTGAACAGCACCCCGGCGCGGAACGCGCCGAGCAGCAGCGGTCATGCCGCCGTGCCCGGGCAGGCCGGTTCACCGCACCTGCCCGCCCCGGTGACGGCCCGCGCGGCCGCCGCGGCCGAGGGCCGGCACGGCGCCGCCGCCCACGTCGGCACCCACGCGGGCGCCGGCTCGGTCTACGACTACATCCGGGTCGCCACCTTCGCGATCGGCCCCGACGGGCGGATCAGCCAGTGGAGCGAGCGCGCCGCCGAGTTCTTCGGCGTCCCCGCCACCGACGCGGTCGGCGCCGACCCGATCACCACGTTCGTCCCGCGCGAGCTCTGGCAGCGCGGCCGCGCCCGGCTGGAGCGCACCCTCGGCGGCGAGGAGTGGACCGGCACCACCCCGTACCTCGACGCCGCCGGGGGGGAGGGCCTGGCCGAGCTGTACCTGATGCCGGACACCGCCCTGCCCGCCGGCGCCACCTGTCTCGCCGTCGACCTCGGCCGGCTGCGCCGCGTGGAGACCGATCTCGCCGCCTCGGAGGCGGTTTTCGGCCAGACCCCGACCGGCTTCGTCCTGTTCGACGACCGGCTGCGCCTGCAGCGCGTCAACGACGCCTTCGCCTCCGGCATGGGCCTCGCCCCGGTCGACCTCGAAGGCCTCACCCCGCACGACCTCTTCCCGCCCTCCGAGGCCGACCGGCTCAGCGCCGCCCTGCGCAAAGTGCTCGCCACCGGTGAGCCCGTGTTCGACCTGCGCTTCCACGGCGTCGTCCCCACCCGCGAGGGCAACCGGCTCTGGGCCGTGTCGCTCTACCGCCTCAACGGCGCCGCGGGCCAGCCCATCGGCGTCGCCGGGCAGGTCTCCGACGTCACCAGCCGGCACGTCGCCGAGCGCGAGGCCGACGGCGTGCGCCGCAACCTCGCGCTGCTCAACGAGGCCAGCGCGCACATCGGCTCCACCCTCGACCTGGAGACCACCGCCAAGGAGCTGCTGGACGTCGTCGTCCCGCCGTTCTGCGACCTCGCGACCGTCGACCTGTACACCGCGCTGCTCTCCGGCGAGAGCGTCCCGAGCGCCGGGCGCCTCGGCGACACCGTCCTCACCGACGGCAGCGGCGAGCTGCGCCGGGTCGCCGTCTCCAGCGTCGTCGGCGGCGCCTCCTCGGTGCTCGGCTCGGTCACCGGCCTGCCCATCGCCGAGGCCGGCGGCACGCTCTGCTACCCGCGCCGCTCCCCGCACGCCCGGGCCCTGCGCACCGGCCGCAGCGTCGTCCCCGAGCCGGGGCCCGACCCGCTGCTGCGCTCCACGCTGATCGTCCCGCTGGTCGCCCGCGACCAGGTCCTCGGGCTCGTCCAGCTCTCCCGCGCCATCGGCAGCGAGCCCTTCGACGCCCGCGACGTCGCCATCGCGGAGGAGCTCGTCGCCCGCGCCGCCGTCTGCATCGACAACGCCCGGCTCTACCGCCGCGAGCACGAGCGGGCCCTGATCCTCCAGCGCAGCCTCCTGCCGCCCGGCAACCCGGCCGCCAGCGGCCTGGAGATCGCCTGCCGCTACCTGCCCAGCAACAACAACACCGAGGTCGGCGGCGACTGGTTCGACGTCATCCCGCTGCCCGGCAACCGCACCGCGCTCGTCATCGGCGACGTCATGGGCCGCGGCCTGCGCGCCGCCGTCGCGATGGGCCAGCTGCGCACCGCCGTGCGCACCCTCGCGATGCTCGACCTCGACCCCGCCGAGGTGCTCGGCGCCCTCGACGAGATCGCCCGCGGCCTCGGCGACGACTCCGTACCGGCCGGCCCGGCCAGCCCGTACGGGCGGCTCACCTCGACGGCCGACGAGGAGGCCCGCGAGGTCTACCTGGCCACCTGCGTCTACGCGGTCTTCGACGCCGTCACCCGGCGCTGCGTGTTCGCCAACGCCGGCCACCTGCCGCCGGTCCTGCTCAGCCCCGGCGAGCCCGCCCGGATGCTCGACGTGCCGCCCGGCCTGCCGCTCGGCGTCGGCGGCGAGCCCTTCGAGGAGGTCGAGCTGACCCTGCCCGACGGCGCCGTCCTCGGCCTGTACACCGACGGCCTCGTGGAGAGCCGCAAGCACCAGCTGGACGAGGGCCTGCGGGCCTTCCGCACCGCGCTCTCCGCCGAGGGCAAGGGCCTGGAGGACCTCTGCGACCACGTCCTCGGCGAGCTCAACCCGCACCACGGCGAGGACGACATCGCCCTCCTGATGGCCAAGGTGCACGCCTTCCCCGAGGACAGCGTCGGCAACTGGTTCCTGCCGCCCGAGCCCACGTCCGTCGCCAAGGCCCGCGAACTCGCCTGCAGCTGGCTGCTCGCCCGCGGCCTGGACGAGCTCGTCGACACCACCGAGCTGCTCGTCAGCGAGCTGGTCACCAACGCGCTCAAGCACGGGCGGGGCGAGATCCGGCTGCGGCTGCTGCGCGACCGCGGCATGGTCTGCGAGGTCTGGGACGACGGCTACGCCCAGCCCCGGCAGCGCCGCGCGCAGGAGACCGACGAGGGCGGCCGCGGCCTGCAACTCGTCAGCCTGCTCGCCGAGCGCTGGGGCAGCCGGCGGACGCCCAAGGGCAAGATCGTCTGGTTCGAGCTGGCGCTCTGAGGCGTCCGGGGGATCGGCCGTCCGGGTGCAGTCGCCCGGCGGCCCGCCGTGTCGGCGCGGGTGCGACCGGCCGGTCGGCGTTCGATGGCCGCCATGCGCGTCCGCCAGCTCACCGCCGCAGCCGCCGCGCTGCTGCTCGCCGCCGTGCTCGGCGGCTGCTCCGACCGCCCGGCCCCGGCCCGGCCCCCGGCCCCCGAGCCCGCCCCCGAGGCCACCGCCGCCACCGGGGACGTCCGGCCCGCCGACCGCGCCGCCGTCCGGGACGGCGGGACGCTGCGCTGGGCGGTGGACCGCGTCCCCGCGACGCTCAACGTCTACCAGCCCGCCGCGACCGCCGACTCGGCGCTGCTCGCGCACGCCCTCTACCCGTCGCTCTTCCGGCCCGACGGGCACGGCCGGCTCGTCCCCGACCCGGACTACCTGGCCGGCGCCGAGTCCACCCCGCCCGGTCAGCGGCCGCAGGTCGTCACCTACCGGCTCAACCCGCACGCCGTCTGGAGCGACGGCACCCCGCTGACCGCCGCCGACCTGATCGCCCAGCGGGCCGCGCTCTCCGGCCTCGACCCGGCGTACCGGGGCGGGCACCCGGCCGGGTACGACGCCATCGACTCGATCGGCCAGGGCGCCGACCCGCACGAGGTCAAGGTCACCTTCCGGCGGCCCTGCGCCGACTGGCCGTCCCTCTTCGGACCGCTGTACCCGGCCGCCGAGACGTCCACCGCGGCGGCGTTCAACCAGGCGCTCGCGGGCGGGGGCCACCTCGGCGCCGGGCCGTACACGGTGTCCCGGTACGACGCCGAGGACGGACGGGTGACGCTGGAGCGCAACCCGCTCTGGTGGGGCGACCGGCCGAAGGCGGACCGGATCGACTTCCTCGCGGCGGCCCCCGAACGGCGCCTCGACGCCCTGGACCAGGACCTGCTGGACATCGCCCCGGTCACCGCCGCGGTGGACCGGGCGGTGCCCCCGGCGCCGTCCGCGAGCCCCTCCGCGGCCGCACCGCCCGCGGCCGCACCGCCCGCCGCCGCGCCCGAGGCGGCCGCGCTCGCCCTGCGGCGGGCCGAGTCGCTGCCCGGGATCACCGTGCACCGGGCCGCCGCCGCCTCGCTCACCCAGCTCACCCTCAACGCCGCCCGGGGCCCGCTCACCGACCCGGCGCTGCGCCTCGCGCTCGGCCGGGCCGTCGACCGGCGGCGGGTCGCCGCCGCGGCCCTCACCCCGCTCGGCGTCGCCCCGGCCGCCCTGGGCAGCCACCTCCTCGCGGGGGACCAGGACGGCTACCGCGACAACAGCGCGGCCGCCGGCCCGGCCGACGCCGCCCGGCTCTTCGACGAGGCCGGGTGGAAGCGGCCGGACGGCGGCGGCACGCGGGCCAAGGACGGCAAGCCGCTCACCCTCGACCTGCTCGTCCCGGCGGGCTCCGCGACCGCCAAGCGCACTGCCGACGCCCTCACCGCCGGCCTCGCCGAGCAGGGCGTCGCCCTGCGGACGGTGACCGCGCCCGCCGACACCTTCGTCAAGCACCACCTCGCGGTGGGCGACTACGACCTCGCCCTGTTCTCCTGGCCGGCCGGCCCCAGTCCGGCGAGCGAGCAGCGGCCCGCCTACGCCAAGCCCCGGCCCGACCCCGACGGCACCCTCGACCCGGGCAGCAACTACGCCCGCAGCGGCACCGAGGAGATCGACCGCCTCTTCGACCGGGCGGCCGGCGAGCTCGACCGGGCCACCCGTCTGGACCTGCTCCAGGAGGCCGACATCCGGATCTGGCAGCTCGGCCACTCGGTGCCGCTCTACCAGCGGCCGGAGCTGGTGGGCGTCCGCTCGGGCGTGGCCGGGGCCGGGGTGTGGGGCTTCGACTGGCCGCGCTTCCAGGACGTCGGGTGGGCCGTGACGCCGTAGCCCGGCGTGACCCGGCTGTGATCTTGATCCCGCCGGACGGGCTCGTTTCTGCCCCGGTGCGCCCTTCCCCGTACCATAGGAGAAAGCCGGGGCGTGTCCAGATGCCCGGCGGGTGGACCGGTAGTAGCAGGCGAACGGGTGACGGCGGCCGACGGCGGCCGCAAGTGCGCGTCTCGCGGCCGGGCGCCGTAACCCACGATTCCGGGAGAATCCGCTAGGCATGCCCACGCGCAACGACATCCGTAACGTCGCCATCGTCGCCCACGTCGACCACGGCAAGACCACCCTGGTCGACGCCATGCTGAAGCAGGCCGGCGCCTTCGCGGCCCACCAGCACCTCGACGACCGCATGATGGACTCGAACGACCTGGAGCGCGAGAAGGGCATCACCATTCTCGCGAAGAACACCGCGGTCAAGTACCACCCCAAGGATGGTGGCGCTCCGATCACCATCAACATCATCGACACCCCGGGCCACGCCGACTTCGGTGGCGAGGTCGAGCGCGGTCTGTCGATGGTGGACGCGGTCGTGCTCCTCGTCGACGCCTCCGAGGGCCCGCTGCCGCAGACCCGCTTCGTGCTCCGCAAGGCGCTCTCGGCCCGTCTGCCCGTCATCCTCTGCATCAACAAGACGGACCGCCCGGACTCCCGGATCGACGAGGTCATCAACGAGACCTACGACCTCTTCCTGGACCTGGACGCCGACGAGGACCAGATCGAGTTCCCGATCGTCTACGCCTGCGCCCGTGACGGCGTCGCGTCGCTGACGAAGCCGGAGAACGGCACCGTCCCGGCCGACAGCACCAGCCTGGAGCCGTTCTTCTCCACCCTGCTGGAGCACGTCCCGGCCCCGAGCTACGACGAGGACGCCCCGCTCCAGGCCCACGTCACCAACCTGGACGCCGACAACTTCCTCGGCCGCATCGCGCTGCTGCGCGTCGAGCAGGGCGAGCTGCGCAAGGGCCAGACCGTGGCCTGGATCAAGCGCGACGGCTCGATCCAGAACGTCCGCATCTCCGAGCTGCTGATGACCGAGGCGCTCACCCGCAAGCCGGCCGAGGTCGCCGGCCCCGGTGACATCTGCGCCGTCGCCGGCATCGGCGACATCATGATCGGCGAGACCCTGGCCGACCCGGAGAACCCGATCGCGCTGCCGCTGATCACGGTGGACGAGCCGGCCATCTCGATGACCATCGGCACCAACACCTCGCCGCTCGTCGGCCGTGGCGGCAGCGGCAAGGGCGCGGACGCCAAGGCCGGCGCCAAGGTGGACCGCAAGGTCACCGCCCGCCAGGTGAAGGACCGCCTGGACCGCGAGCTCATCGGTAACGTCTCGCTGCGCGTCCTGGACACCGAGCGCCCGGACGCCTGGGAGGTGCAGGGCCGCGGTGAGCTGGCGCTGGCCATCCTGATCGAGACCATGCGCCGCGAGGGCTTCGAGCTGACCGTCGGCAAGCCGCAGGTGGTCACCAAGGAGGTCAACGGCAAGACGCACGAGCCGGTCGAGCGCCTCACCGTGGACGTCCCCGAGGAGCACATGGGTGCCGTCACCCAGCTCATGGGCATCCGCAAGGGCCGGATGGACAACATGTCCAACCACGGCTCGGGCTGGGTCCGCATGGAGTTCGTCGTGCCGTCCCGCGGCCTGATCGGCTTCCGCACCGAGTTCCTCACCAACACCCGCGGCACCGGCATCGCCCACTCGATCCACGAGGGCCACGAGCCGTGGTTCGGCACGCTGACCACCCGCAACAACGGCTCGCTGGTCGCCGACCGGGCCGGCGTGGTCACCGCCTTCGCGATGACCAACCTGCAGGAGCGCGGCGTGCTCTTCTGCGAGCCGGGCACCGAGGTGTACGAGGGCATGATCGTCGGTGAGAACTCGCGCTCCGACGACATGGACGTGAACATCACCAAGGAGAAGAAGCTCACCAACATGCGGTCGTCGAACGCCGACGTCGCCGAGTCGATCGTCCCGCCGCGCAAGCTCTCGCTGGAGCAGTCGCTGGAGTTCTGCCGCGAGGACGAGTGCATCGAGGTGACCCCGGAAACGGTTCGCATCCGCAAGGTCGTCCTCGACCAGAAGGACCGCGGCCGCACCGCTTCGCGCGCCAAGAAGGCGTGATCCCGACGGTTTGATCGGCCTTTGGCCGGAAAGCTCCGCCCCCCTTTCCACTGGAGAGGGGGGCGAACTTTTTCAATCACCCCAAGTTGTCGATGCGGGTATAAACGGAATAGCGCCTATCACAGTGGGGTGTCCGCTGAGCGAACATGACAGTCCGTCATTCATGACGACTGTCCGTTTGGTACCTGTCTGGCTATGTCTCATATGTCCGGTTTTCGAAACTTACCGACCGTTCATGTGACCTAATTGAGATCGGCAGTGGTCACTTTCGTGTCCGTGCGTGACGGATAGTGGAGCCAGTCAGGCTCGGGTCAAGGGTTAACGCGCAGGGGTGCGCGCCGAAACCACGAGCGCGGACGGCACAGCGGATCCGGTATCAACCAACCGCGGTGCTCTCCTCGTTGGAAAGTCGATTTCAGGAGGCATCCCCCATGCGTGGTGCAACCCAGACCAAGTGGCTCGTTGCGGCGACCGCGATCGCCCTGGCCGCGACCGCTTGCAGCACCAGCTCGAAGAGCAGCGACTCGGCCTCGAAGGACGGCGGCAGCATCGCCGTCCAGCTCGGTGAGCCCCAGCACGGTCTGGTTCCGCAGAACACCGCGGAGTCCGAGGGCACGCAGGTCGTGTACTCGCTGTTCACCGGTCTGGTCGACTACGACATCAAGACCAACGCGCCGAAGCTCGCGATGGCCGAGTCGATCGACTCCGCGGACAGCACGACCTGGACGATCAAGCTCAAGGACGGCTACACCTTCCACAACGGCGAGAAGGTCACCGCCAAGTCCTTCGTGGACGCCTGGAACTGGGGTGCCAACCAGGACAACGCCGCCGAGGGCCTGCCCTTCTACGACAAGATCCTCGGCTCCGACGAGCTGGCTCCGGGCAAGGGCAAGACCCCGACCGCCAAGGAGCTCAAGGGCCTGAAGGTCGTCGACGACAAGACCTTCACCGTCACCCTGAAGGCGCCGTTCTCGCAGTTCAAGACGATGCTGGGTTACAACCCGTTCTACCCGCTGCCGACGGCGTTCTTCTCTGACCCGAAGGCGTTCGGCGAGCACCCCATCGGCAACGGTCCCTTCCAGATGGACGGCGACTGGGACCACAACAAGCAGATCAAGATCAAGCGTTACGACAACTACGGTGGCACCAAGGCCCACCTGCAGAACGTGACCTTCAAGATCTACGACAACCTGGACACCGCGTACAACGACCTGCGCGCCGACAACATCCAGGCCACCAACAAGCTCCCGATCTCCGCGATGTCCACCGTCGCCAGCGAGTTCGGTGACCGCTACATCAACAAGCCGGAGTCGGGCATCGGCTACATCGGCTTCCCGATCGCCTACAACCCGGCCTACCAGAAGCCGGAGATCCGCAAGGCGATCTCGATGGCGATCGACCGTGACCAGATCACCAAGACGATCTTCGCCGGCACCCGCGTCCCGGCCTCGGACTTCGTCAGCCCGCTGATCAACGGCTACCGCAAGGACGCCTGCGGCGACGCCTGCAAGTACGACCCGGCCAAGGCCAAGGACCTCTTCACCCAGGCCGGCGGTCTGCCGGGCAACACCCTGGAGCTCGGCTACAACGCCGACGGCGGCCACAAGGAGTGGATCGAGGCCGTCGGCAACCAGCTGAAGAAGAACCTCGGCGTCGAGGTCACCTTCAAGCCGTTCGAGAAGTTCGGCAAGATCCTGGACGCGCTCCAGGCCAAGCAGTACCAGGGCGCCTTCCGCATGGCCTGGTCGATGGACTACCCGTCGATCGAGGACTACCTGCGCCCGATCTTCTCCAAGGTCGCCATCGACAGCGGCTCGAACTACGGCGGTTACGTCAACGACCAGTTCGAGAGCCTGCTGACCCAGGCCGACGGGGCGAAGACCGAGGACGAGGGCATCAAGCTCTACCAGCAGGCCGACGACATCCTGATCAAGGACATGCCGTACATCCCGGTCTACACGTACCAGTCCTCCGCTGCGTACACCAAGAAGATCAAGAACTTCAACACGGATGCGCAGATGCGCTACAACCTGGCCGAAGTTGAGATGGCCGGCTGATCCGGTAGTCAGACGATCGGGGGCGGGTGGACCGGACCACAGTCCGGCTCGCCCGCCTCCCTTCCTTGTCCGAAAGTATGGAGGTCTGATGGGCCGCTATGTGATCCGCCGGTTGATACAGGCGATCCCTGTTCTCATCGGTGCGACGTTCCTGATCTATTTCATCGTCTTCTCGCTGCCGGGTGACCCGGTGCAGGCGCTGGCCGGTGAGAAGCGCGCCGACCCGATCGTGGCGGAGATGATCCGTCAGAGGTACCACCTGAACGACCCGTTCCTCGTTCAGTACTGGCACTACATCTCGGGCGTCTTCCAGGGCGACCTGGGCGAGAGCCTGCAGGGTCGCAGCGTGAGCGACATGATCGGCGACGCCTTCCCCTACACCCTGAACCTCGGCATGGTGGCGTTCGTCATCGAGGCGGTCGTCGGTGTGGCGGCGGGTGTCATGGCGGCCCTGCGCAAGGGCAAGTTCCTCGACCAGCTGGTCCTCCTGAGCACCCTGCTGGTCATCTCGGTCCCGGTCTTCGTCACCGGCTTCATCCTCCAGCTGGTGCTCGGCGTCCAGCTGAAGAACTCGTACGGCATCGACTTCTTCTCGGTCTCCTTCAACGAGGAGGACGGAATCCGGGCCTACCTGCTGCCGGCCTTCGTCCTCGCGTCGCTCTCGCTCGCGTACGTCGCCCGACTGACCCGCACCAGCCTGATGGAGACCATGCGCGCGGACTACGTCCGCACCGCCGTCGCCAAGGGCCTGAAGCGCCGTCGGGTGATCGGCCGGCACGCCCTGCGCAACGCGCTGATCCCGATCGTCACCTTCCTCGGCGCCGACCTCGGTGGCCTGATGGGCGGTGCGGTGATCACCGAGAAGATCTTCAACATCCACGGCATCGGCGGTCTGCTCGCCCAGGCCGTGTACCAGAAGCAGGGCACGATCATCGTCGGCGTCGTCACGCTGCTGGTGATGATCTACCTCGTGACCACCCTGCTCGTGGACATGCTGTACGCCGTGCTCGACCCGAGGATTCGCTATGAGTGACACCATCACCAAGGACGCCTCGGCGCCGGCCGGGGACAACAGCCCGAAGGCCGCGCCGGCGAAGAAGCAGAAGCCGGAGCGCGTTGCCAGCCTGTGGTCGGACGCGGTCCGCGACCTGCGCCGCAACCCGATGTTCATCATCGGCGGCGTGCTGGTGCTGGCGCTGATCGTCATCTCGATCGTGCCGCAGTGGTTCACCGACGGCAGCCCGTTCGACAACAACGCGTGCGACCTGTCGCACTCGCTGGAGCGTCCGAGCGCCGACCACTGGTTCGGCTACGACGTCCAGGGCTGCGACAACTACACCCGCACCATCTGGGGCGCCCGCAACTCGATCATCGTCGGCATCCTGACCACCACCATGGTCACCGTGGTCGGCTCCCTCCTCGGCCTGCTGGCCGGCTGGAAGGGTGGGATCGTCGACTCGGTCCTGTCGCGGTTCACCGAGATCTTCTTCTCGATCCCGACCCTGCTCGGCGGCATGCTGATCATGTCGATGCTCGGCAAGGGCAACGCCTACACCGTCTCCCTGGTGATGGCCGTCCTCGGCTGGCCGCAGATCTACCGCATCATGCGCGCCTCGGTGCTGGCGAACAAGAACAACGACTACGTGATGGCCGCCCGAGCCCTGGGCGCGGGTGCCGGCCGGATCACCTTCCGGCACATCCTGCCGAACGCCATCGCGCCGGTCATCGTCGTCGCCGCGATCAGCCTGGGTGTCTACATCGGCGCCGAGTCCGCCCTGTCCTACCTGGGCATCGGCGTCCAGTCGCCGGAGATCTCCTGGGGCCTGATGATCAGCGACGCCCAGGTCCGCTTCCTGGCGGCCCCGCACGTGCTGCTCTTCCCCGCCGCGGTCCTGAGCGTCACCGTGCTGGCCTTCATCATGCTCGGCGACGCGGTGCGCGACGCCCTCGACCCGAAGCTCCGCTGAGAGAAGAGGTGACGACCCGATGACCACCGTGATCGAGAAGAACCAGAAGAGCGGCCGGCTCGAAGTTGGCACCCCGCTGCTGGAGGTCAAGGACCTCCACGTGGAGTTCCACACCCGGGACGGCGTCGCGAAGGCCGTGAACGGAGTCAACTACTCCGTGGCCGCCGGTGAGACCCTGGCGGTGCTCGGCGAGTCCGGCTCCGGCAAGTCGGTGACCGCCCAGACCATCATGGGCATCCTCGACATGCCGCCCGGCAAGATCAGCCAGGGCCAGATCCTCTTCCGCGGCCAGGACATGCTGGCCATGAAGGAGGAGGAGCGCCGGCAGATCCGCGGCCAGAAGATCGCGATGATCTTCCAGGACGCGCTGTCCTCGCTGAACCCCGTCATGACCGTCGGCGCCCAGCTGGGCGAGATGTTCCGGGTGCACCGCGGCGCCTCCAAGAAGGAGGCCCGGGAGAAGGCCATCGAGCTGATGGAGCGGGTCCGCATCCCCGCCGCCAGGCAGCGCGTCGGCGACTACCCGCACCAGTTCTCCGGCGGCATGCGCCAGCGCATCATGATCGCGATGGCGCTCTCCATGGAGCCCGACCTGATCATCGCCGACGAGCCCACCACCGCCCTGGACGTGACCGTCCAGGCCCAGGTGATGGACCTCCTCGCCGAGCTGCAGGCCGAGTACAACATGGGCCTGATCCTGATCACCCACGACCTCGGCGTGGTCGCCGACGTCGCGGACAAGATCGCCGTCATGTACGCCGGCCGGATCGTCGAGACGGCCCCGGTGCGCGACCTGTACGCCAACCCGGCGCACCCGTACACCAAGGGCCTCCTGCGTTCCATCCCGCGCCTGGACCAGAAGGGCCAGGAGCTGTACGCGATCAAGGGTCTGCCCCCGAACCTGCTGAAGGTCCCGGCCGGCTGCGCGTTCAACCCCCGCTGTGACGTCGCCACCGACCTGTGCCGCACGGAGATCCCGGCGCTGCACCAGGTGACCGACAAGGACGGCAAGGAGCTCACCGGCCGCCGCAGCGCGTGCCACCTCTGGAAGGAGACCCTCCATGGCTGAGCCCATCCTGGAGGTCAAGGACCTGGTCAAGCACTACCCGCTGACCCAGGGCATCCTCTTCAAGAAGCAGGTCGGCGCGGTCAAGGCGGTCGACGGCATCTCCTTCGACCTGATGAAGGGCGAGACGCTCGGCATCGTCGGCGAGTCCGGCTGTGGCAAGTCCACGCTGGCCAAGGTGCTGATGAACCTGGAGCGGGCCACCTCCGGCCAGGTGCTGTTCAAGGGCGAGGACATCTCCAAGCTGACCGGCCAGGCCCTCAAGGCCGTGCGCCGGAACATCCAGATGGTGTTCCAGGACCCGTACACCTCGCTGAACCCGCGCATGACGGTCGGCGACATCATCGGCGAGCCGTTCGAGATCCACCCCGAGGTGGCCCCGAAGGGCGACCGCCGCAAGGCCGTCCAGGACCTCCTGGACGTCGTCGGCCTGAACCCGGAGTACATCAACCGGTACCCGCACCAGTTCTCCGGCGGTCAGCGCCAGCGCATCGGCATCGCCCGCGGCCTCGCGCTCAAGCCCGAGATCATCATCTGCGACGAGCCGGTCTCCGCCCTGGACGTGTCCGTCCAGGCGCAGGTGATCAACCTGCTGGAGCAGCTGCAGAGCGACTTCGGGCTCTCGTACATGTTCATCGCCCACGACCTCTCCATCGTCCGGCACATCTCCGACCGCGTCGGCGTGATGTACCTCGGCAAGATGGTCGAGATCGGCTCGGACGAGGAGATCTACGAGAACGCCACCCACCCGTACACCCAGGCGCTGCTCTCCGCGGTGCCGGTGCCGGACCCGACGGCGCGCGAGCACCGCGACCGGATCATCCTGACCGGCGACATCCCCTCGCCGGCCAACCCGCCGTCCGGCTGCCGCTTCCGCACCCGCTGCTGGAAGGCGGAGGACCGCTGCTCCGAGGAGATGCCGCTGCTCGCGGTGCCCTCGCTGCTCAAGGGCGCGGCCGCGCACGAGTCGGCCTGTCACTTCGCCGAGGTGCGCGAGACGGAGACGGCCGCGGCCTGACCGACGGCACCCGTGACGCACCCGGAAGGGCCCGTGGCTTCCCGCCACGGGCCCTTCCGGCATTCGGTAGGTCCGGTGCTGCGTCGATCCGGCGCTGCGTCAACTCCGCGGGCGGTCACCGCACCCATCCGGGGGTACTCGACTCGCGCCGTCGCCGGGGCGCGCTTCTCATGGGGTGTGATGCGACACACACCCTGAGGAGGGACCTCCATGCCCGTAGCCGCCCGTGCTCGTTGGGTCCTCGCCGCTGCGACGTCCGTGGCCCTGGTGGCCACCGGGTGCAGCAGCAGCGGGGGCGGCAGCAGTTCGTCGGACACCAGCAAGACCTTCAGCTACCAGAGCAGTGAGCCGCAGAACCCGCTCCAGCCCGCCAACGCGAACGAGACCGGCGGCGGTCGCATCATCCAGAACCTGTTCAAGGGGCTCGTGGACTACGACCCCGGCACCGCGAAGATCCGCATGCAGGTCGCCGACAAGATCGACACCAGCGACTCGCAGACCTACACCGTCACGCTGAAGGACGGGTGGAAGTTCCACGACGGCACCCCGGTGCACGCCAAGAACTTCGTCGACGCCTGGAACTGGGGCGCGGCCACCACCAACAACCAGATCAACAGCTCCTGGTTCTCCGACATCGAGGGCTACAAGGACGTCCACCCGGCCACCGGCCAGCCGACCACGGACAAGATGTCCGGCCTGAGCGTCACCGACGACCTGCACTTCACGGTCAAGCTGAGCAACAAGGTCTCGTACTTCGAGTACAAGCTCGGCTACATCGCCTTCTCGCCGCTGCCGGACGGCTTCTTCAAGGACCCGGCCGGGTACGGGCAGAAGCCCGTCGGCAACGGGCCGTACCAGTTCGTCAGCTGGTCCCACAACCAGCAGGTGGTCACCAAGGCCTTCCCGGACTACCAGGGCGTGGACAAGCCGAAGAACGGCGGCGTCGTCTTCAAGATGTACAACACGTCCGAGGCCGCCTACGCCGACCTCCAGTCCAGCAACCTCGACGTGATGGACCAGGTGCCGCCGTCCGCGCTGGCCACCTACAAGAGCGACCTCGGCGACCGGGCGATCGACTCCCCCCAGGGCGCCATCCAGAACGTCGGGTTCACGCTCTACCAGGCCGACTGGTCCGCGCCCGACAAGGCCAAGGTCCGCCAGGGCATCTCGATGGCGATCGACCGCGACACCATCACCAAGACCGTGCTCCAGGGCTCCCGCAAGGCCGCCAGCGCCTGGGTGGCCGAAGGCGTCGAGGGCTACAAGGAAGGCGCCTGCGGCGACTTCTGCAAGTTCGACCCGGCCAAGGCGAAGACGCTGATCACCGAGGGCGGCGGCGTCCCCGGCAACAAGCTGACCATCCTGTACAACGCGGACGGCGGCCACAAGGAGTGGGTCGACGCGGTGTGCAACTCGATCCGGCAGAGCACCGGGGTGGACTGCACCGGCGACCCGAAGCCCGACTTCAAGACCGCGCGCGCGGCGATCACCGGACACCAGGTCAACGGCATGTTCCGGACGGGCTGGGTGCAGGACTACCCGCTGAACGCCAACTTCCTCGCGGACGTGTACCGCACCGGCGCCGCGTCCAACGACACGGGGTACAGCAGCCCGCAGTTCGACCAGGCCGCCAAGCAGGCCGACGAGGCCGCCAGCGTCGCCGACACGGTCACCGGCTACCAGCAGGCCGAGGCGGTGCTGCCCGGCGACATGCCGGCCATCCCGCTCTGGTACTACCGCACCAACTCGGGCTACTCGACCAAGGTGCAGAACGTGAAGTTCGACTCCTTCGGCAACCCGGCCTGGACCCAGGTCGAGGTCAAGGGCTGATCCCCTCTCCCGCCGGCCCCGCCCTCACCGCACGGAGGGCGGGGCCCGGCCACCTCGGAAGGAGGCTCGGATGGGCAGTTACGTGCTGCGTCGGGTGCTGCAGATGATCCCGGTGTTCCTCGGCACCACGCTGCTGATCTTCCTGATGGTCTACACGCTGCCGGGCGACCCGGTGGCGGCGCTGTTCGGCGAGAAGGCCGCCGATCCGGCCGTGGTGGCCAGCATCAAGCACAAGTACTACCTCGACCAGCCGGTCTGGAAGCAGTACCTGCACTACATGGGCAACCTCTTCCAGGGGGACTTCGGGACCAGCTTCACCGGCCGTCCGGTCACCGACATCATGGCGGACGCCTTCCCGGTCACCATCCGGCTCGCGCTGCTGGCCTTCGTGTTCGAGATGGTCCTCGGCCTGTGCCTCGGGCTCGTCTCCGGCCTCAAGCGCGGCAGCCTCCAGGACACCCTGGTGCTGATCCTCACCCTGCTGGTGATCTCCATCCCGGTCTTCGTGCTCGCGTACATCGCGCAGACGGTGTTCGCCACCAACCTGGGCTGGGTCACCCCGACGGTGCAGGACAGCTACGACCTGTCCCAGCTGCTCCTGCCGGCGATGGTGCTCGGCTCGCTCTCGCTCGCGTACGTCGCCCGGCTGACCCGCACCTCCATCGGCGAGAACCTGCGGGCCGACTACATGCGCACCGCGGTGGCCAAGGGCCTGCCCCGGCGGACCATCATCTCCCGCCACCTGCTGCGCAACTCGCTGATCCCGGTGGTCACGTTCCTCGGCACCGACCTGGGCGCCCTGATGGGCGGCGCGATCGTCACCGAGGGCATCTTCAACGTGCAGGGCATCGGCAACGTCCTGTACCGGGCGATCAACCAGAAGGAGGGGCCGACGGTGGTCGGCATCGTGACCGTCCTGGTGATCGTCTACCTGGTCGCCAGCCTGCTCGTCGACCTGCTCTACGCGGTCCTGGACCCGAGGATCCGCTATGCCTGACATCCATGACGAAGAGTCCTTCGAACCGCACCCCAAGCCCGGCGTCTCGCGCCTGGACTACGCGGGCGAGCAGGGCATGGCCGTCGAGCAGGACACCCTGGTCGAGGCCGACCCGGTCAAGCGCGAGGAGGCCCGCAGCCTCTGGGGCGACGCCTGGCGGGACCTGCGGCGGCGCCCGATCTTCCTGATCTCGGCGGTGCTGATCCTGCTGCTGGTCGTCATGGCGATCTTCCCGTGGGCGTTCACCGACGCCGACCCGCGCAAGGCCGACCTGGTGCACAACTACCTGCGCCGGCCGGACTGGTCGGACGTGTTCGGGGCCGGCTGGTTCGGCTACGACGGACAGGGCCGGTCGATCTTCGCCCGCGTCGTGTACGGCGCCCGCGCCTCGATCACCGTCGGCATCTGCGTCACCGCGGCGGTCACCGTGCTCGGCGGCCTGGCCGGCATGGTCGCCGGGTACTTCGGCGGCGGCGTGGACGCGGTGATCTCCCGGATCGTCGACATCTTCTTCGGGATCCCGCTGCTGCTCGGCTCGCTGGTGCTGCTGAACGCGTTCGCCACCCGCACGGTGTGGAGCGTGGTCATCGCCCTCGGCTTCCTCGGCTGGACCCAGATCGCCCGCGTCATGCGCGGCGCCGTGCTGACCGTCAAACAGGCCGACTACGTGGTGGCCGGACGGGCACTCGGGGCCGGGACCGGACGGCTGATGTTCCGGCACATCCTGCCGAACGCGATCGCGCCGGTGATCGTCGTCGCGACCATCGCGCTCGGCGGCTACATCGCGACCGAGGCGACGCTGAGCTTCCTCGGCATCGGCCTGCAGGACCCGACCATCTCCTGGGGCATCGACATCTCCTCCGCCCAGAAGGTGATCCGGACGGCGCCGTACGTCCTGTTCTTCCCGGCCGCGGCGCTCTCCGTCACCGTGCTGGCCTTCATCATGCTGGGCGACGCGGTGCGCGACGCCCTCGACCCGAAGCTTCGCTGAGCGAGGGGAACGCATCGTGACTACAGCTGTGGACACCACCGAACCCGGGCGGGACGCGCCGTACGAGGGACCGCTGCTCGACGTGCGCGACCTGCACGTCGAGTTCGTCACCCGGGACGGCGTGGCCCGGGCGGTCAACGGGGTCAACTACAGCGTCCGGGCGGGGGAGACGCTGGCGGTGCTCGGGGAGTCCGGGTCGGGCAAGTCGGTGACGGCGCAGGCGATCATGGGCATCCTGGACATGCCGCCGGCCCGCATCCCGCGCGGCGAGATCCGCTTCCGCGGCCAGGACATGCTGAAGATGGGCCGGGAGGAGCGGCGGCGCATCCGCGGCCGGAAGATCGCGATGATCTTCCAGGACGCGCTGTCCTCGCTCAATCCGGTGCTCAGCGTGGGCTTCCAGCTCGGCGAGATGTTCCGGGCGCACCAGGGGACGTCCCGCAAGGAGGCCAAGGACAAGGCCGTCGAGCTGATGGACCGCGTACGCATCCCGGCGGCGGCGCAGCGGGTGAACGACTACCCGCACCAGTTCTCCGGCGGCATGCGTCAGCGGATCATGATCGCGATGGCGCTGGCCCTCGAACCGGACCTGATCATCGCCGACGAGCCCACGACGGCGCTGGACGTGACGGTGCAGGCCCAGGTGATGGACCTGCTGGCGGAGCTCCAGGCGGAGTTCCAGATGGGGCTGATCCTGATCACCCACGACCTCGGCGTGGTGGCCGACGTCGCGGACAAGATCGCGGTGATGTACGCGGGGCGGATCGTCGAGACGGCGCCCGTGCACGAGCTGTACGCGCGCCCGGCCCACCCGTACACCCGGGGCCTGCTGGACTCGATCCCGCGACTGGACCAGAAGGGCCAGGAGCTCTACGCCATCAAGGGGCTGCCGCCCAACCTGCTGCGGATCCCGAAGGGCTGCGCGTTCAACCCGCGCTGCCCGCGGGCGCAGGACGTCTGCCGGGCCGAGGTGCCGGAGCTGTACCCCGTGACCGAGGAGGACGGCACCGCGCTGGCCGGGCGGGGCAGCGCGTGCTTCTTCTGGAAGGAGACCCTCCATGGCCGGTAACGGGGCGAGTGCGCTGGGGGCGACCACGGCGGCGGCGACCACGCCGGAGGAGCTCGTGTTCGACCAGAACGTGGCGCGCGGCGAGCCGATCCTCGAAGTCCGCGACCTGGTCAAGCACTTCCCGCTGACGAAGGGGGTGCTGCTCAAGAAGCAGGTCGGCGCGGTGAAGGCGGTGGACGGGGTCTCCTTCGACCTGATGCAGGGGGAGACGCTGGGCATCGTGGGCGAGTCGGGCTGCGGGAAGTCCACGCTGGCCAAGGTGCTGATGAGCCTGGAGCCGGCCACCGGGGGATCCGTCCGGTACAAGGGCGAGGAGATCTCCCGGCTGTCGGGGTCGGCGCTGAAGGCCGTGCGGCGGAACATCCAGATGGTGTTCCAGGACCCGTACACGTCGCTGAACCCGCGCATGACGGTCGGCGACATCATCGGCGAGCCGTTCGAGATCCACCCCGAGGTGGCCCCGAAGGGCGACCGCCGCAAGGCCGTCCAGGATCTGCTGGACGTCGTCGGGCTCAACCCGGAGTACATCAACCGGTATCCGCACCAGTTCTCCGGCGGTCAGCGTCAACGCATCGGCATCGCCCGGGGGTTGGCGCTCAAGCCGGAGATCATCATCTGCGACGAGCCGGTCTCCGCCCTGGACGTGTCCGTCCAGGCGCAGGTGATCAACCTGCTGGAGAAGCTCCAGGGCGAGTTCAACCTCTCGTACATGTTCATCGCGCACGACCTCTCGATCGTCCGGCACATCTCCGACCGCGTCGGCGTGATGTACCTCGGCAAGATGGTCGAGATCGGCTCCGACGCGGAGATCTACGACCACGCCACCCACCCGTACACCCAGGCGCTGCTGTCGGCCGTGCCGGTGCCCGACCCGACCGCGCGGGAGTCGCGGGACCGGATCGTGCTGACCGGGGACGTCCCCTCGCCGGCGAACCCGCCGTCGGGCTGCCGCTTCCGCACGCGCTGCTGGAAGGCGCAGGAGCGGTGCGCGGTGGAGGTCCCGCTGCTCGCGGCGCCGTCGTGGCTGGACGGGGCGGCCCGGCACGAGTCGGCGTGTCACTTCGCGGCGGAGCGGGACAACGGGAGGGGGGCCGCCGCGGCCGGGTAACAATTCGGTCGACGTCGCGGCAGGCGGCGCACACCAAGGGCGCGTCCTCGATTCGAGGGCGCGCCCTGCGCTGTGCTGCGCAAACGCCGGAAAAAGATCGATTACTCCTCGTAAACGCGCGAATACCGGAGATCATCGTCCGCCTTCCGGAGATCGGAACGGGTGATCCCGTATGCGATATGCGGGAATTTGGCGAGCATTGTCCGGGCCGGGTCCGGCGCGTAATTGAAAAGAGATGTGACGCGGATTCCGAAAGCCGGTCGGTTGATCGATAGTTGCTTTGCGCGTATCAGTGGTCACCTCGCCAACTGTGCGGATCGGCCCTGAGATGTCGGCCTCCGTCACGCCCGGCACACCGAGTGGCGGGGCCGCCGTTCGTTCGCAAGCCCCCAAAACGAGGAGCAGTTGAATGAGGCTCACCAAGACGATGCGCCTGACCGCCCTGGCGGCCTGCACGGCGCTCGCGATCTCCGCGTGCACCACGGGCAGCGACAAGAAGTCCCCGGCCGGCAAGACCGGCGGGTCGATCAGCGTCCAGCTGGGTGAGCCGCAGAACGGCCTGGTCCCGCAGAACACCGCGGAGTCCGAGGGCACCCAGGTCGAGTACGCGCTCTTCACCGGGCTGGTCGACTACGACCCCAAGACCAGCACGCCCAAGCTCGCCATGGCCGAGTCGATCGACTCCCCGGACTCCACCGTCTGGACGATCAAGCTCAAGGACGGCTACACCTTCCACAACGGCGAGAAGGTGACCGCGCAGTCCTTCGTCGACGCCTGGAACTGGGGCGCCGACCAGGACAACGCCGCGCAGGCCCTGCCGTTCTTCGACAAGGTCCTCGGCTCCGACGAGCTCGCGCCCGGCAAGGACAAGAAGCCCACGGCCACGGCGCTCAAGGGCCTCAAGGTCGTGGACGACAAGACCTTCACCGTCACCCTCAAGGCGCCGTTCTCGCAGTTCAAGACCATGCTCGGGTACAACGCCTTCTATCCGCTCCCGAAGGCGTTCTTCAACGACCCGAAGGCCTTCGGCGACAACCCGATCGGCAACGGCCCGTTCCAGATGGACGGCCCGTGGCAGCACAACCAGCAGATCAAGGTCAAGCGCTACGACAACTACCCGGGCAAAAAGGCCAAGCTCGATTCGGTCACCTTCAAGATTTACGACAAGCTGGAAACCGCGTACAACGACCTCCGCGCGGACAACATCCAGATCACCAACAAGCTGCCGATCTCGGCGATGGCGACGGTGGCCCAGGAGTTCGGTGACCGCTACATCTACCAGCCGGAATCCGGCGTCGGCTACATCGGGTTCCCGATCGCGACCAACAAGGCGTTCGCGAGCCCCGACCTGCGCAAGGCGATCTCGATGGCGATCGACCGCGAGGCCATCACCAAGACGATCTTCTCCGGCACCCGCAAGCCGGCCGACGACTTCGTCAACCCGATCATCCCGGGCTACCGCCAGGGCGCGTGCGGCGACGCCTGCAAGTACGACCCGGCGAAGGCGAAGGCGCTCTACACCCAGTCCGGCGGCCTGCCCGAAAACAAGCTGGAGATCGGCTACAACGCGGACGGCGGCCACAAGGAGTGGATCGAGGCCGTCGGCAACCAGCTGAAGAACAACCTCGGGATCGACGTCACCTTCAAGCCGTTCGAGAAGTTCGGCAAGATCCTCGACGCGCTGGGGGCCAAGCAGTACTCCGGCGCCTTCCGGATGGCCTGGTCGATGGACTACCCGTCGATCGAGGACTACCTGCGCCCGATCTTCTCGAAGATCGCCATCGACAACGGCTCCAACTACGGCGGCTACGTCAACGAGGACTTCGAGGCGCTGCTCGCCAAGGCCGACCAGGCGAAGACCGAGGACGAGGGCCTGAAGCTGTACCAGCAGGCCGACGACATCCTGCTCAAGGAGCTGCCGTACATCCCGGTGTACACCTACATGAGCTCCGGGGCGTACACCAAGACCGTCAAGAACGTGATCATCGACGCCCAGAACCGGATCGACCTGACCTCCGTCGAACTCGCCTGACCCGACTCCCGCTGACCGGTGCGTCCCGCAGGGCGGCGCGGGAAACCCCCGTGCCGCCCGCCGGTGACGCGCCCCAACCACGAGGAGGCCGCCACATGGGCCGCTATGTGGTCCGTCGGGTCATCCAGGCCGTACCTGTGATCCTCGGCGCGACGTTCCTGATCTACGCACTGGTCTTCCTGCTGCCCGGTGACCCCATCCAAGCGCTGGCCGGTGAGAAACGCGCGGACCCGACGGTCGTCGCGATGCTGCACGACCGGTACCACCTGGACGATCCGTTCTTCCTCCAGTACTGGCACTACCTGGTCGGCCTGTTCCAGGGCGACTTCGGCGAGGACTACCGCGGCCACGCCGTCGTCGACGTGATGACGCGGGCCTTCCCGTACACCATCAACCTGGCCGGGACCGCGCTGGTCATCGAGATGGCGGTGGGCGTGACCGCCGGTGTGGTCGCCGCCCTGCGGCGCGGCCGGTTCATCGACAACCTGGTGCTGATCTCGACCCTGATGGTCATCTCGATCCCGACCTTCGTGATCGGCTTCGTGCTCCAGCTGCTCCTCGGGGTGAAGCTCCACAACGACTACGGCATCGACTTCTTCCCGGTCTCGTTCAACGAGGACGACGGCTTCCGCGCGTACCTCCTGCCGGCCTTCGTGCTCGCGTCCACCTCGCTCGCCTACATCGCCCGGCTCACCCGGACCAGCCTGACCGAGGTGATGCGGGCCGACTACGTGCGCACGGCGGTGGCCAAGGGCCTGAGCCCGCTGCGCGTCGTGGTGCGGCACGGGCTGCGCAACGCGCTGATCCCGATCGTCACCTACCTCGGCATGGACCTGGGGTCGCTGATGGGCGGCGCGGTGATCACCGAGGGCATCTTCAACATCCCCGGGATCGGGCACCAGCTGTTCCAGTCGGTGTACCTGCGCGAACGCACCATCGTGGTGGGCGTCGTGAGCGCCCTCGTCATGGTGTACCTCCTCACCAACCTGGTGGTCGACCTGCTCTACGCCGTTCTTGACCCGAGGATCCGCTATGAGTGAGCCGACGAACGCGCTGGACACGACGGCCCCGGTGACCGCGGCGGCGGCCGCCAAGGGCGACAAGGAGCGGGTGGGCAGCCTCTGGACGGACGCCTGGTACGACCTGCGGCGCAACCCGCTCTTCATCATCGGCGGGCTGCTGGTGCTGCTCATGGTGGTGATGGCCGTCGCCCCGCAGCTTTTCACCGACAAGGACCCGAACTCGGCCGGCTTCTGCGAACTCTCGTCCTCGCTGCAACGCCCCTCCGCGGACCACTGGTTCGGCTTCGACGTCCAGGGCTGCGACGTCTACACCCGGACGATCTGGGGCGCCCGCAACTCGATCATCGTCGGCATCCTGACCACGTCGCTGGTGGTCCTGGTCGGCGGCACGCTCGGGCTGCTGGCCGGCTGGATGGCCGGGTTCTGGGACAGCCTCCTGTCGCGCATCACCGAGATCTTCTTCGCGATCCCGCTGCTGCTCGGCGGCATGCTCATCATGTCGACCTGGCAGAAGGGCAACGCCTGGACGGTCTCGGCGGTGATGGCGGTGCTCGGCTGGCCGCAGATCTACCGGCTGATGCGCTCGGCGGTGATCTCCAACAAGCACAACGACTACGTGGTCGCCGCGCGCGCGCTCGGGGCCGGCACCGGGCGGATCGTCACCCGGCACATCCTGCCGAACGCGGTGGCGCCGGTGATCGTCGTCTCGACCATCAACCTCGGCGTGTTCATCGGCGCCGAGGCCGCGCTGTCCTACCTGGGCATCGGCATCCAGTCCCCGGCGATCTCCTGGGGCCTGATGATCAGCGACGCCCAGTCCCGCTTCCTGAACGCCCCGCACGTACTGCTCTTCCCGGCCGCCGTGCTGAGCATCACCGTGCTGGCGTTCATCATGCTCGGCGACGCGGTGCGCGACGCCCTCGACCCCAAGCTGCGCTGAGGAGGGCCGCGGACCATGACTGACACGACGAAGCCGTCCGGCACGAGGGACGGCGGGGCGCGCCTGAGCGCGATCGAGGTGACCGGCCCGCGCCGGGAGAACCTGGTGCCCGGCACGCCGCTGCTCGAAGTCGACGACCTGCACGTCGAGTTCGTCACCCGGGACGGCATCGCCAAGGCCGTCAACGGCGTCAGCTACTCGGTGTCGGCCGGGGAGACGCTGGCGGTGCTCGGCGAGTCCGGTTCGGGCAAGTCGGTGACGGCGCAGGCGATCATGGGCATCCTGGACATGCCGCCGGGGCGGATCACGGCCGGCAAGGTGCTGTTCCGGGGCCAGGACCTGCTGACGATGAGCCCCAAGGCCCGGCGCGCGGTGCGCGGCCGGAAGATCGCGATGATCTTCCAGGACGCGCTGTCCTCGCTCAATCCGGTGCTCAGCGTGGGCTACCAGCTCGGCGAGATGTTCCGGGTGCACCAGGGCGCCTCGCGCAAGGAGGCGAAGGACCGCTCGGTCGAGCTGATGGAGCGGGTGCGCATCCCGGCGGCGGCGCAGCGGGTGGACGACTTCCCGCACCAGTTCTCCGGCGGCATGCGCCAGCGCATCATGATCGCGATGGCGCTCTCGATGGAGCCCGACCTGATCATCGCGGACGAGCCCACCACTGCCCTGGACGTGACCGTCCAGGCCCAGGTGATGGACCTGCTGGCCGAGCTGCAGTCCGAGTTCCACATGGGGCTGATCCTGATCACCCACGACCTCGGCGTGGTGGCCGACGTCGCGGACAAGATCGCGGTGATGTACGCGGGACGGATCGTCGAGACGGCGCCCGTGCACGAGTTGTACGCGCGCCCGGCCCACCCGTACACCCGGGGCCTGCTCAACTCGATTCCGCGGCTGGACCAGAAGGGGCAGAACCTGTACGCCATCCAGGGCCTGCCGCCGAACCTCCTGCACATTCCGGCCGGCTGCGCGTTCAACCCGCGCTGCGACCGGGCGCAGGACCGCTGCCGGTCCGAACTTCCGCCGCTCGTCCCGGTGCTGGACGCGGAGGGCAGGGACCTGCCGGGCCGGCACAGCGCCTGCCACTTCTGGAAGGAGACCCTCCGTGGCTGAGCCGATCCTGGAGGTCCGGGACCTGGTCAAGCACTACCCGCTGACGCAGGGGATCCTCTTCAAGCGGCAGGTCGGCGCGGTGAAGGCGGTGGACGGCATCTCCTTCGACCTGGTCACCGGGGAGACGCTGGGCATCGTCGGCGAGTCCGGCTGCGGGAAGTCCACGCTGGCCAAGGTGCTGATGAGCCTGGAGCGGGCGACCGCGGGCCAGGTGCGCTACAAGGGCCAGGACATCACCCGGCTGTCGGGGTCGGCGCTGAAGGCCGTGCGGCGGAACATCCAGATGGTGTTCCAGGACCCGTACACCTCGCTGAACCCGCGCATGACGGTCGGGGACATCATCGGCGAGCCGTTCGAGATCCACCCCGAGGTGGCGCCGAAGGGCGACCGCCGCAAGGCCGTTCAGGACCTGCTGGACGTCGTCGGGCTCAACCCGGAGTACATCAACCGGTATCCGCACCAGTTCTCCGGCGGTCAGCGTCAACGCATCGGCATCGCCCGGGGGTTGGCGCTCAAGCCGGAGATCATCATCTGCGACGAGCCGGTGTCGGCGCTCGACGTGTCCGTCCAGGCGCAGGTGATCAACCTGCTGGAGCAGCTGCAGACCGAATTCGGCCTGTCGTACATGTTCATCGCGCACGACCTCTCGATCGTCCGGCACATCTCCGACCGCGTCGGCGTGATGTACCTCGGCAAGATGGTCGAGATCGGCTCGGAGGACGAGATCTACGCCCATCCGACCCACCCGTACACCCAGGCCCTGCTGTCGGCCGTGCCGGTGCCCGACCCGACCGGCCGCGAGCAGCGCGAGCGCATCCTGCTCAGCGGCGACCTGCCGTCGCCGGCGAACCCGCCGTCCGGCTGCCGCTTCCGCACCCGCTGCTGGAAGGCGCAGCAGCGGTGCTCCGAGGAGGTGCCGCTGCTCGCGGTGCCCGCGCTGCTGGAGGGCCCGGCCGCGCACGAGTCGGCCTGCCACTTCGCCGAGGTGCGGGACGTGATCGGGAGCGCCTGAGCCCGTCCCCCGGCCGGGTCGCGGAGTCCGTCGACTCCGCGGCCCGGCCGCGTGGTTCCGGGCGCCGTCGGCCCCCGGGGCGGTCATTTCTCGAAGCCGACGTTCTCCCAGACGATGTCGGACAGGCCCTGCGCGCCGATGTTGGCGAGGTTGGCGCGGGCGCCGTACAGCTGCGGCCGCTGGTAGAGCGGGAGCATCCCGGCCACCTTCCACAGCTCGGCGTCGGCCTGGTTGATGGCCTCGGAGGCGGTGGCGGTGTCGGGCGCGGCGGCGGCCCGGTCGAGGGCGGCGTCGACGGCGGCGCTGCCGGTGCCGGCGTGGTTGTTGCCGCTGTTCTGGACGAAGCTGGCGCGGCTGCCGCTGGCGGGGAAGGGCGTGCCGAGCAGCGCGTACACGGCGAGGTCGAAGTCCTGGCGGTTGACGTACTTGTCGAAGAACTCGTTCGGGCCGGCCTGGACGGTGGTGACCTTCACGCCGACGCCCTTGAGCATCCCGGTGAGGCTCGCGGCCTCGCTCTGGGCGGTGGCGACGCCGGCCGGGACGACCAACCGCAGGTTCAGCTCGCGGCCGTCCTTGTGGCGGACGTCGCCGTCGAGCTTCCAGCCGGCCGCGTCGAGCTTGCGGCGGGCCTCGGTGGGGTCGTAGCGGCTGAGGCCGAGCGAGTTGTCGCGGTAGGCGTTCTGGTTGGCGACCAGCAGGTGGTTGTTGAGCGTGGCCGGCGGCCAGTCCAGGCCCTTGAGGTCCTCGCGGGCGATCGCGTCCCGGTCGATCGCCTGGAACACGGCCTGGCGCACGGTCGCGTCGGTGAGCAGCGGGCTGCGGCCGTTGAGGGTGAGCTGGCGGAAGTCCGGCCCGCCGGCCCGCCGGACGACGGCGCCCTTGGTGCGCTTGATGGCCTCGTACCCGGCCACGTCCGGGCCGTTGTTGAAGAGGTCGATGTCGCCGCGGCCGAAGGCGGCGGCCATCGTCGCGGGCGTCATGGCGTGGAAGACGATGCGGTCCAGCAGCGGCTTGTCGCCCCACCAGGCCGGGTCGGCGACCAGGGTGACGGTCTGGGCCGCCGGGTCCAGCTTCTCGACCTTGAACGGGCCCGCGGTGACCGGGATGGCGTCCAGGTAGGCGGTGTTGAACAGGTCGGGGCCGCTCACCCTGCTCGCCGGCAGCAGCGGGGCGTTGGCGGCGCCGTTGAACATCGACTGCCACTCGGAGAAGGGCTGGTCGAAGGTCATCACGGCCTGGAAGTCGTCCTTGCCGGGCACCACCGAGGAGACCAGCTCGAAGCCGGTGCTGCTGGAGGACTTGTACGCCGGGTCCTTGCCGTTCATCGCGCGCCAGTCGGCCTCGATGTCGCGCCAGGTGATCGGGGTGCCGTCGGACCAGTGGGCTTTCGGGTTGAGCGTCCAGACGACCACCTGGTGGCCGTCCCTGAGCTCGGCGTGGGCGTCCTGGAGGTAGGCCGGGTTGGGGGTCTGGGTGCCGGCCGCGTCGGAGCGGAAGAAGGTGGGCAGCAGCGCCTTGGTGACGCTGCCGGTCGAGGACTCGGTGCCGTCGGCGTGGATCGGCGACCACTGGTGGGAGAACTGGGTGATCGCGAGGTTCAGGGTGCCGCCCTGGCGCAGCTGGGCGCGGTCGCGCGGATTGATGTCCGTCGCGGTGGACTTGGGCGACTTCGGGACGGATGCCATCGCGTCGCCGGGTGAGCCGTCCGGCTGGGACGCACACGAACAGAGCGTCAGCGAGAGCGTGAGCGCGGTGAGGCCGGCGAGCAGGGCCGTCCGGTGGTGGAGGCGGCCCATTGGCGTGCTCCCGAGGCAGGTGTGGCGGATGGTGTGGCGTCACATCTTGGCGAGCGGGACGGGAGTTGTCGAGGGGGAGGGCCGAGGGGCGGCCGAGGGGGCGGGCCGAGGGGCGGGCGAGGGGGAGGGCCGAGGGGGAGGGGCGGGGGGGGGGGGCCCGCCCGGGGGGGGGCGGGGGGGGGGCCCCCCCCCCCCGGGGGGGGGGGGCGGCGGCCGCCCCGCGCCGCGGCGGCGGGGGGGGGCGGGGCGGGGGCCGGTGG